>JAYVQV010000491.1:0-4381 GCA_043776855.1 Limisphaerales bacterium
CGCTACTTTGGGCGGCGGCTTCGCCGCCGCTGTAGCACAGGCGTCCCGCCTGTCCGGGCGAAGGGGCGTGACGAACCAGTTGTTATGAATCAAGCACAGTGTCAAGCTGCACCTGCGTCCGGCTGATTTTGCAATTTCCATTTTCAAATCTCGCCTTAACATTCCCGCCCGATGACTCAAAACGAAGTTCTCCAGATTTTCCGCGACAGCGGCGCGCTGCTCGAAGGCCATTTCATTCTCCGCAGCGGATTGCACAGCCGGCAGTTTTTTCAATGCGCCCTCGCGCTCCAGCAGATGCCCGCCGTGGAAAAACTCGGCGCGGCGCTCGCGGCGAAGCTCAAGCCGCTCGGCGCGGTCACCGTCGTTGCGCCCGCGATGGGCGGGCTGGTCATCGGCCAGGAAGTCGCTCGGCAACTGGGTTTGAGATTTATTTTTGTGGAGAAGGAGGAAGGTAAATTAGTTTTGCGTCGTGGCTTCAAGATTGCGAGCGGCGAAAAAATTCTCATCGTCGAGGACGTGGTCACGAAAGGTGGCCGCGTGCAGGAGACATTGGACATCGTCCGCGCGCATGGCGGAAATGTCGTGGGCATCGCGATGGTGGTGGACCGCTCCAACGGCGTGGTGAATTTCGGCGCGCCGACCGTCAGTCTCATCGCGTTGCAAGTCGAGACGTTTGATCCAAACAATCTTCCGGCTGACCTGCAAAAAATTTCCGCCGTGAAACCCGGCAGCAAGTAGCTCTGCGCTGGTCGCACTTTTACCGGCAGCAAAAAATAAAAAACGTCCCGCTCCCTTGGAGTTTCCGCCCGTATCGGCCCCGCTAATTTTCCTCCCGCGCGCCGTTTGATTCTCATAATTCCGGCTAAACCCGAAAACCGAAATGAACCGCAAAGAACGCAGAGAACACAAAGACGGGGATGCGTTTGGATAAAAAATTGCACGGACAATTTCTGGCACTGACGTTTCCACCCCGAAGGTCTGCCTTTGCGTTCTTTGCGCTCTTGGCGGTTAGTTCATTTCGGAATTCCGGCTAAAGCCTTTGCCCGGTTAAACCGATTTCCTGCTTGAACGCACGGCTTCAACTTGGCGTTCAGTGAAATGAAATCTATGAAACATTCGGCAAAACGGCGGGCAGCCATCGGGACGGCGCTCGCGTTGTGGCTCGCGGTCATTGCCCGCGCGGAGTTGTGTGCGCCGGGCTATTATAGCGCCGATGGCAATACGCCGGGTGTGCCCGCGCCGCCGGGATACTTTGTCGCCACGCTTGGCGCCACCGAACCCACGCCCGCACCGCCCGGTCAGGTGTCCACGGGCTGGGCAAACACCGCGACCGCGCCGGCCCCGGCGGGAAGCTACGCACCCATCGAGGGCATGGCCGCAGCCGTTCCCTGTCCGCCGGGCTACATCGTGCCAACGAATGCCGCCACCGGACTCACGCCCGTGCCGGCCGGATTCATCTCGCCCAACTACGGCAACACCGCGCCCAACACCATTCCGCCGCTCGGTTACTACGCGCCCGTGGCCGGGCTGGCTCGCGGTGTTCCCGCCGTGCCCGGGTATTACGTCGGCAGTTTTCCGCCCACCAATATCGTTCCGGCTTCACCCGGTTATTATGTTCCCAACGCCGCCGCGTTTAACCAGCGATCCGCCGAGCCGGGCACCTTCGCTCCCGTCGCTGGAATGTCTGCCCCCATACTCACGCCGCCGGGTTACTACTCGCCCGCCGCCAAAGCCACCATCGCCATGATGGCAATTCCCGGAACCTACGTCTGCACTTCGGGCGCCACCAACGCCACCCCCGCTCCGCCCGGCAGCCTCGCGCCCATCGCTGGCATGAGCGCCGCCATCGCCATCGCGGATCTCGCTGGCGCAAACGGCCTCATCAATTCCACCGAACTCGCGCTCGTGATCAGCAACTACTGGTCATCACGCTCCGACCTCCTGCTCTCCGGCTTGAAACGATCGGCCGGCGGTTCCTGGTTCGTCGAACTCAGCGGCGATCCCAATCCCAGCTTTACGGTGCTCGTTTCTACAAATATGCAAGATTGGACGCCGCTGGGGCAGACCGCTCCGGCCGCAAAGTTTGTTGACCCCGCGAGCGAAACTGCCCCCCAGCGCTTTTACCGCCTCACGCTGCCCTAGAGCGGGTCTGAAAAAGACAGAAGCATCCACTCGTCCTCGTCCTCGTTCTCGTCCTCGTCCTCGCAACCTCCAAAAAATCGAGGACGAGGAGGAATCCAAAACCAACATTTTCAGACAGGCTTTTAGCCGAATTCAGGCCGTTGAATTGGGGAGCGCGCCCGCCTCGGGCGCAGCGGGTCGCGCCCACGCGATCCGCTCGGGCGGACGAAAACCAAACACCAATCGGTTGGTCTTCGTGCGTTCGAGTTCGGCGCGAGGGCGCGCCGAACTACAGCCGGGGCGGCTGTGCTCCCCATTTTCTACGGCATCGTTCCGGCTCCTAGGCGGATTAAATTTTCTGCCGCTTCAAACCGCCCGACAGCGCCACATCCACGCTTCTGCGGGATGACTTTCTCGGCGAACTTCTACTGCGCCACAAATTCTGCGCCAGCCACCGCCCTACTGTGCCACCCCGCGCTTCTGGCACAACTGGCCGCCGCCGCGCCGTGAAATCAAGATTGAGATTTCCATTTGCTGACAAGGCTTCCCGCATTATTTCACCCGTTGGCACGATGCGGCATCATTTTTGCATAGGAACCGGGAGCAAATTTATTTAACGCAACCAACTCAACAAAAAAATTTATGGCAAAAGTATTAGGCATTGATTTAGGCACGACGAACTCCTGCATGGCGGTCATGGACTCCGGCGAACCGCTCGTGCTCGAAAATTCCGAGGGCAAACGCACCACGCCGTCGGTCGTCGCGTTCACGAAGAGCGGCGAGCGCGTGGTTGGTGATGCGGCGAAGCGTCAGGCCGTGACCAATTCGCGCAACACGATTTATTCCGTGAAGCGTTTCATGGGCCGCAAGTTTGATGAGGTCGCGGAAGAAATTAAGCGCATGCCTTACAAAGTCGTGCGCGCTTCCAACGGCGATTGCGCCGTGGAAGTCGAAGTCGAGGGCAAGGCCAAGCAGTTCTCGCCGCAGGAAATTTCCGCGATGATACTCGCCAAACTGAAAGCCGACGCCGAAACGCGCCTCGGCGAAAAAATCACGCAAGCGGTCATCACCGTTCCTGCTTACTTCAACGACTCACAACGTCAGGCCACGAAAGACGCCGGTCGCATCGCCGGTCTGGAAGTTCTCCGCATTATCAATGAGCCGACGGCGGCGTCGCTTGCTTACGGCCTCGACAAAAAGAAGGATGAAAAAATTGCCGTTTACGATTTGGGCGGCGGCACGTTCGATATTTCCGTGCTCGAAATCGGCGACGGCGTTTTTGAAGTGAAGGCCACGAACGGTGACACGCATCTTGGCGGTGACGACTGGGACAATACTTTGATGGATTGGATTCTCGACGAATTCAAAAAGGAAGCTGGCATGGATCTGCGCAAGCAGCCCGACGCCCTCCAACGCATCAAGGAAGAAGCGGAAAAGGCGAAAATCGCGCTTTCCAGTTCCACGCAATACGACATCAATCTTCCGTTCATCGCGTTTGAAGCGGGCGGCGGAAAACATTTTCAGAAAAATCTCACGCGCGCGAAAATGGAACAGCTCACGGAAACGCTGTTTGAACGCACGCTCAAGCCCGTCATCGCCTGCTTGAAAGACGCGGGCATCGAAGCCAGCAAGATTGACGAACTCGTGCTCGTCGGTGGCATGACCCGCATGCCGCGCGTCGTCGAGACCGCGCACAAGCTCATCAACAAAGCCCCGCATCAAGGCGTGAATCCTGACGAAGTCGTCGCCATCGGCGCGGGCATCCAGGGCGGCGTTTTGAAAGGCGAAGTCAAAGACGTTCTCCTGCTCGACGTGACGCCGCTCTCGCTCGGCATCGAAACGCTCGGCAACGTGTTCACCAAACTCATTGAGCGCAACACCACGATTCCCTCGCGCAAATCGGAAATTTTTTCCACTGCCAGCGACAATCAGCCCGGCGTCGAGATTCATGTGCTCCAAGGCGAACGCCAGTTTGCGAAGGACAACAAGACCATCGGCAAATTTAATCTGGCCGACATTCCCGCTGCGCCGCGCGGCGTGCCGCAGATTGAAGTGACCTTTGACATTGATGCGAACGGCATCTTGCACGTCGGCGCGAAAGACCTCGGCACCGGCAAGGAACAGAAGATCACCATCACCGCCAGCAGCGGTCTCTCGAAGGAAGAAGTCGAGAAGATGCGCAAGGACGCCGAGCTGCACGCGGATGAGGACAAGGCCAAGAAGGAAGAGATCGAGACGCGCAACGAAGTGGACAACGCCG
>JAYVQV010000492.1:0-4375 GCA_043776855.1 Limisphaerales bacterium
CGTGATGACGATGTCGTTCAATGCGAGCGCGCGGATTTTTTTCTGGTGACAGAAACCGGTGGCTTCGATCAGCGCGCGGGATTCAAATTTGAATTCGCCTGCCCACACCAGCTTGAGCGCCTCGGCAATTTTATCCGACGGCACGGCGGTGAGAAAACCCAGGCTGCCAATGTTCACACCGAGAATGGGAGTTTTGGAACCGGCGATCTGCCGCGCGGCGTGAAGCATCGTGCCGTCGCCGCCGAAGACGAGGAGCAGGTCAACGTCCCGCGCGAGCGCGGCGGCGTCGGGGTGCATTTCGCATTTGAGTTTGGCGAGGCGCCCCGTGAGTTCGTCGCAGAAAACCTTGCGCCCGGCGCGGTGAATGAGGCGGGCGGCAAGGCGGACGATCTCGGCGCACGCGGGTTTTCCCGTGTTGCCGACGAGGCCGATGCGTTGGAAATGGTCAGCGGAGTTTTTCAATCAGCACTAAAAATTCTTTGTTGCCCGCCGGGCCGAGCAGCGGTGATTCAACCACACCGCGCCAGCAAACGCCAGCCTGCGCCGCGACAAATTCTTTCAGCTCGGCCAGCACGCGTTCGTGGATGGCGGCATCGGTGATGACGCCCCGGCCCTTGTCCACCTCGGCCTTGCCCGCCTCGAACTGCGGCTTGATGAGCGCGACGATCCGTCCGTCCGGCTTCAGCAACGGAATTGCCGATGGAAGAATTTTTTTTAACGAGATGAAGGAGCAGTCAATCACAACTAGATCAACGGACGGCTCCGGCTTCCCTCGCCCCTCGGAGGGGAGAGGGATTGAGGGTGAGGGGTGGGAAGGTTCGTTTGATGCTCCAACTGTTTTTGATTGTCCAAACCCATCGCCACCCCTCACCCCGACCCTCTCCCCTCCGTGGGGCGAGGGAGAAGAAGTCGCGGGTGAAAGAAAATTCTCCGGCTTGAGATGGCGCGCGTTGGTCTTTTCCATCACGACGACGCGCTGGTCCTGCCGCAATTTCCACGCAAGCTGCCCCTGCCCCACGTCCACGGCAAAAACTTTTTCCACGCCGCGCTGCAACAAACAATCGGTGAAGCCACCCGTGGATGCACCGAGATCAATTGCGGTGAGGCCGACAACGTTCAGTTGAAAATGTTCCAGCGCGTGTTCGAGTTTGTGACCGCCCCGGCTGACAAATTTATCCACGCCATCCAGCGCGAGTTCGTCCGTGGGCTTGATGTTGTCGCTCGGTTTTTTTGCGGGCTGACCGTTCACGCGGACTTGCCCGGCCAGCACGAAGCGTTTGGCTTTTTCACGGCTGTCGCACAGGCCGCGTTCGACGAGTTCCTGATCGAGGCGCGTCATGTTAAAAATTTGCCCTGGGTTTTTCGGCCAAGCACAAGTTTCTCCACCTCGCGCGCGCCGTGAAGAACGGCGAGCACCAAAACTGTCTGGTTGCGGACGACAAAAAATGCACTGTGGGGAAATCCGCCCAAGCGGACGCGCCGAACATCGGCAAACTGAACGGAGTGGTGCGGCGGGTTTTTGGCGGCGGCAAACATGGCATCACGCGCCTCGTCCACAAAACGAACGGCCACGCGCGGATCGCGCTGGTCATACCACGCGGCGGCGTCCGCCACGTCGAAATTAACGAGCGGATGCTTGAGCAGAACGTGCATCGGCCAGTTTGCGTTTCAGTTCTTCAAACCATTCGCGAGTGACCGGCTCAAGCTGTTCCGGGTGCGCGTCCGCTTCGTCCCGACGGCGGAGAATTTCCGCCTGCACGTCCGGGTGAATGGCTTCATTCCCGGCAAACTGGTTTTCATGTTCGTAAAACCATTCGGCAAACTGGCGGCGCTCGGCTTCGGAAAGCTGCAACACCGATTGTTCAATTTGTTTGACGCTCATGGCGGTGAATTTACCCCTTTGAACCCCGTTGGCGAACTAAAAGTTTCGCCGGAAAAAATCGCGGCGACGCCGTCAGTTTTTTCCGCCGGTGAGGACGCGGTTTTGGATTTCGCGGAAGTTGTGGAGGAAGAGTTCGTTCTCCGCGACCGCTTTTTCCGCGAGCTGCTTGAGGAGGAAAAGTTCCGAGCTGTTGATGACGGCGTGGACGCTGTGCTTGAATGCTTCCATCGGCACAAAGGTCTGAAACGATTCGCCGATGAGCAGCGTGGTCGCGTGACGGCGATGGCTGACGGTCATGCCTTGCAGCGCCTTGAGTGAAAGATTTTCCTCGAGAATGTTCGCGCCAAAAAGTTCCTCCATGATCACGACCCGGTAATGCGCCTGGCTGAAACGTAAAATGAAATCGCTGTGCGTCGCGGCGGTGTGCGTCTTGTAGCCGAGTTCCGCCAGCGCGGCCTGGGCGGACTCCAGCCACGCGGGCGTGGAGAAGGCGAGGAGCGCGGGCTTGTCGGACGCGGTGACAAAATCAAAGGAGGCGTTCATGGCGGAAAATTATTTAATCTTCAACATGGGCGGCGCGTTGGTGGTTTCGCCGCTGGCGGTGGCGGTGAGGCCCGGGCGCATCCGCAACGAGCCGGCGGTCGTCGCCATTTCGCCGCGCGCTTTTTTGACGAGGTCAATCCCGCGCGAAACGACGCTGCGCTTGGTGCAGTAGAGCATCGCCGTGTCCTCGGAAATAATTCCCTGCTCGTAAGCCTCCAGACAGGCGTGATCAAACGTGCGCCAGCCGAACGTGTAGCTTGCCTCGATGATTTCGTAAAACGTTTTGCCCTCGCTCTCGCCGAGGCGGATGGACTCCTGTGTGCGCAGACTGGAACCCAAAATTTCAAACAGCGCCTGCCGCGCGCCGCCGAGCTTCGGCGCGAGCCGCTGGCTGACGACCCAGCGCAGCGAGTCCGAAAGCCGGATGCGCACCTGCTCCTGCTCGTCCGGCTCGAACATGCCCAAAATACGATTGATGGTTTCGCCCGCGTTGACCGTGTGCAGCGTGCTCAACACGAGATGCCCCGTCTCCGCCGCGCTCAAGGCGATCTTCACCGTCTCGCGGTCGCGCATTTCGCCGACGAGAATCACCTTCGGCGCCTGCCGCAGCGCGGCGCGCAAACCGTTCGCATAGGAATCGAAATCCACGCCGAGTTCACGCTGGTTGAAGGTCGCGCGCTGATGCTTGTGCAAATATTCCACCGGGTCTTCCAGCGTGACGATGTGCACGGGCTTCTCGCGATTAATTTCGTCGAGGATGGCGGCGAGCGTCGTGGTCTTGCCGGAGCCGGTCGCGCCGGTGACGAGGATGAGGCCGGTTTTTTCCGAAGGCAGCTGCCTTAAAACTTCCGGCAATTTTAATTTCTCCAGCGTGGGAATCGTGGCGTTCAACTGCCGCATGACGATGGAATAATTTCCGCGCTGCGAAAAAACATTCACCCGGAAGCGCGCCGTCTCGCCGAGCGCATACGACGCATCGCAGGAACCGTGGCGGAGCAAGTCTTCCAGCTGCCACGCGTTGTCGCCGATGATGTTCATGGCGATCATTTCAATCTGAAACGGCGTGAGCTTGGCAATCGGCGGGTCGAGTTGCACCGGCTTGAGTTCGCCGTAAGCCTCAACCTGCGGCGGACGGTCGGTCACGAACAGCAAATCAGAAACCTCTGGCTGCGACGCCAGCATCGTCGTCAAAATATGGTCAAGCTCGGGGCGGCGCATAATTAGAAGGCAGAATGAAGAATGGAGAATGAAGAATGAAAACGAGTTTCAGCGCGACCGGCGGCAGTTAAAATTTCTTCATTCATCATTCTTCCTTCTTCATTCGCACTGGCTACATCGCCTCGTCATCTTCCGGCGGATGCGCGAGCAGCGGGCGAAATTTTTTCTTGTCCGCCGCCTTGTCGTAGGCGTCCTCCGGCGTCACGCGTTTCATGCGGACGTGCTCCATGATGTGATCGTCCATCTGCATGTTGCCGAATTTTTTACCAACCTGAATCATGCCTTGAATCTGGTGCGTCTTGCCTTCGCGCACGAGGTTCGCGATGGCGGTGGTGAACACCAAAATTTCGAACGCGGCCACGCGACCTTTTTTATCGCAGCGCTTGAACAGCGTCTGCGCGATGATGCCCTTCAACGCCTCGGACAGCGTCTGCCGCACCTTGTTTTGCTGGTCAGCGGGAAACACGTCAATGATGCGGTCCACCGTCTTCGACGCGCTCTGCGTATGCAGCGTGCCAAAAACCAAGTGGCCCGTCGCCGCTGCCGTGATCGCCAGCTCGATGGTTTCCAAATCGCGCAACTCGCCGACCATGATGATGTCCGGGTCTTCGCGCAACGCCCCGCGCAGCGCAGCGGCAAACGACTTCGTGTGAACGCCCACTTCGCGATGGTTCACCAGACAGCTTTTGCTTTCGTGAACGAACTCAATCGGGTCTTCCACCGTGATGATGT
>JAYVQV010000493.1:0-4368 GCA_043776855.1 Limisphaerales bacterium
AGCAGCGCCTGCGCCTTCAGCGAGCCGACCTGCGTCTGCTGCATCTGAACCTGCAATTGAAACTGCATCTGGCGCAAGTCACGCGTCCGCCACATGGACCACACGGCGAACACCACGCAAAGAATCACCAGCGCGGCCAGCGCAAAATTGAGAAAGGTTGTTGTCGAGTCATTTTTCATAATCAGTGGCGTGACTCTAGCCAATCACCCGCGAAAGTCCAACCCGTTTTTCAAAAAATTCCATGTGCATCACCGCGCTTCCGTGGTAATTGTCTGCCATGAAAATCCACTTCCTCGGTGCCTCGCGCACTACCACCGGCTCGATGTATCGGCTCGAAGTGAACGGCAAAAATCTTTTGCTCGAGTGCGGTTTGTTTCAAGGCCATCGCGAGGAAACCACGCAGCGCAACACCACGTTCCCCTTCGACCCGCGCAAAATTGACGCCGTCGTCTTGAGCCACGCGCACATTGACCACGCCGGCAATCTCCCGAACCTCGCCAGCAAGGGCTACGACGGCCCGATCCACGCCACCGAGGCCACGCGCGATTTATGCGCCATCATGCTGATTGATTCCGCGCACATCCAAGAGCAGGACGCCATCTTCGTTTCCAAGTGGCGCGCGAAAAAACATCTGCCGCCCGTCGAGCCGCTCTATCACGTCGTGGACGCCGAGAAGGCCGTGAAACAATTCGTCGCGCACGGTTACGAAAAAACTTTTTCCCCCGTCGAAGGCGTGAACGTCACCTTCCGCGAGGCTGGTCATATTCTCGGCTCCGCGCAGGTCATTCTCGATGTGTCGGAAAAAGGCCGCAAGTTTCGCTGGCTCTTCAGCGGCGATGTCGGGCGCGGCAGCGATGAACTTCTCCGCGACCCCGCCCCCGTCGAGAACGTGGACTACCTCCAGATCGAATCCACCTACGGCAACCGCGAACACGCCCCGCGCATTGATGCCGACGCCATCGTCGCCAAGCTCGTCAGCGAAACCATCGCGCAACGCGGCAAGATCATCATCCCCGCCTTCTCCGTCGGACGCACGCAGCAGATTGTTTATGTCCTGCACGAACTGATTTGCGCCGGCAAACTCCCGCGCCTGCCCATCTTTGTGGACAGCCCGTTGAGCGCCAAGGCCAGTGACATCTACACCAAACATCTCGACGACTTGAAGCCCGACCTCCGCGCCACGTTGTGCAATCAGGAAGGGCCGTTTGAGATGAAGAACCTCACCTACGTCCGTGACGCCGAGGAATCCAAGAAGCTCAATGACCGCCACGAACCCATGGTCATCATCAGCGCCTCTGGTATGTGCGAAGCCGGGCGCATCCGCCATCACATCAAGAACAACATCAGCGACAAAAAAAATCTCCTCCTCTTCATCGGCTACTGCGCCGAAGGCACGCTCGGCAGCCTGCTCACGCACGGCAAGACGCCCGTGAACATTTTCGGCGACCCGTGCGAAGTCCGCGCGAAAGTCATTTCCCTCGACACCTATTCCGGCCACGCGGATAAAAATGAATTGCGAAGCTACGTCCAGAAATTGACCGGCAACCTCCGCCGCATCTTCTGCATCCACGGCGAAGAAGAATCCTGTCTCGCCCACGCGGAAACTCTGCGCGCCCTGAAGCCCAAGGCTGAAGTGCTGGTCCCCGAATACAAGCAGTGCGTGGAGATTTGAACCCGAATTCCGAAGTGGAATTATTGAGTGGGGTGGAACCGGCTTCCAGCCGGTTGTTTCCGGCATCCTGCCGGAAACCGTCGGCACGGCCACGCCACGCAGGAACGTGAACGGCGGCTGACGATTCCCGCCGCGAACGGAATTTGGCTGGAAGCCAAATTCAACCGGCTGGAAGCCGGTTCCACCCGGGGCGGAGACACCACGACCAACTTTGCCTGCGGAGCAGGCATCGGGAGGCGGAGTCAGCGGCACAGCGCCCGTCCCACCGTCGCCTGACTCCCGCAGGCGCGGGATCGGCGACGGGCTGGCTCGCAGCGCGAGCCAGCCCACCATTCACCCCGCCATCTGACCACGCGTGACGCCGAGTTGATTGAAGAGTTTCAATTCCCGCCACAGCTCCGTGCCGGAAATTTCCCCGCGCAACAACTGCCGGTATTTGGCGATGGTGCGCTCCACTTCCTCCGGCGATTCGTTCAGGAATTCCACGCGGAAATTTTTCACGCCGAGCGCCAGCAGCCGTTCCACAAACTCCGCGCCGGTCTGTGCCTGCGAATTGAAAACGGTGTTGCGGCAGCCGGCATCGGCCTTGAGCGGATGCTGCGCGCCGACGCGGTCGCGCAACTGCACGCTGTGCTTGTCGCACGGGCGGCCGCAGTCGTGGTAGTCCTTGCCCTTCGAGAGAAACGCGCAGAACACGCAGTGCTCCATGTGAAACATCGGCATGTGCTGATGGATCGTGACCTCGAACCATTCCGGCGGCGCGGCTTGCAGCAAGGCGTCGAGTTGCAACACGTTCAAATCGTAGCTCGCCGTGACGCGTTCGAGGTTGAAATGATTTTTGAAATAATCCGCCGTGAGCCGGTTCGCGACGTTCAGCGAAAAATCCCCGACGCGCCGCGTGTCCGCAAAAAATTTCAAGTGATCGTAGTTGCGAACGAGCACGCCGTCGGCATTCGCCGATTTGACCAAGTTCAAAATCCATTCCTCGCCCATCTTGAAAATGCGCGGCGGGGCGACAAAAATCGAAGGGGATGGGGTTTGGCGTCTGGCGTCTGGGACGGCACAACAGCCGCGCGCCGTGTGAAACGTCGTCACCGCCTCGCGATACTTTTTCGGATCTTCAAACTCGCAATACACCGTCTCCACGCCGCACTTCAACGCGGCATCAAGCTGCGCGAGGTTGCGGACGAGGACGATGAGAGTTGGGTTTGGGGTCTGGGGTCTGGCGTCCAGGGAGGGCGTCCGCCCGCCAGTCCCCAGACCCGAGACGCAAGACCCTAGACCCGAAACAGTCCACCGCTTCGGTGCGGCGCAGAGTTCTTCCAATTCCGCCGCCACATCGCGGCGCAGGCGGTTCAGTTCGCTGACAGGCAGCAGCAGTTCACCGGTGAGAAAATTTTTCAACACGCCCAGCTTGAACGGCGTGCCGCCGAGTCGTCCAAATTGGTCGCGCAATTTTTCTTCGGTAAGCGGAGTTTTTTCCGCCTTGGCCAGCGGCATGGCGGACTGGGCTTGCGCCATGTGACCCGATTCATCGCGAACCACGAGCGTCAGCGGTTCGCCGAGCGCACCGTAAACCTCCATGAGAACCGGACGCTGATGGCGAATCTTCTCACCTTCAAACGTCTGGCGCAGTTGCTTGTCGAGCGCGGGATCATTGGTCTTCCACAGCTTGTCGCCGACGTTAACGCGGAGAAAATCAATCTGGCCGTTGCCGAAACGCAGCTCCGTCAATTCCATGCCGGGAATCTTGAAGCGCGGATTTTCCATTTCGTAAATGCGCCCGCCTTCTTCTTTTTCATCCGGCTTGCCTGCGTCGAAAACAATTCCATCGCCCAACTTTAGCGGCGCGGAAAGATTTACGATGACGCCGTCGCGCACAATTTTTTTCACCTCGCCGAGATAGACGCCGCGCTTTTTTCCAAACCGCGCGTGAACAAGTTTTTGGTTGTCATTGCCGCCGAACCAGCCGGTGAACAGGCCGCGCGAGAAAGTCATTTCCAATTCGTAGCGGGATTTTTCCTCGTAGCCGCCGACGTGCGGAAGCGCTTTTCCATTTTCGATTTTAGCTGGAGCCTCCTCAAGTCGGCTGCTACCCAGTTTTTCCAGCGCGGCGCGATAGACGCGCGTGATGCTCGCCACATATTCCGGTGCTTTCAACCGGCCTTCAATTTTCAGCGACGACACTCCGGCGCGGACGAGTTCCGGCAAAACGTCGAGGCCGGACAAATCTTGCGGGCTTAATAAATACCTTTTATCGCCAAGTGGAACTTGCACGCCGTCGCTGATGAGTTCGTAGGGCATCCGGCAGGCTTGCGCGCACTCGCCGCGATTTGCGCTGCGCCCGCCGAGCGATTCGCTGGTCAGGCATTGGCCGGAATACGCGACGCACAATGCGCCGTGGACGAAAACTTCCAAGGGGAGTGATGCGTGAGGAGTGATGCGTGAAGCGGCGGCGGAATCTTCGGCGCGGATTTTTTCAATCTCGGCGATGCTGCACTCGCGCGCGAGCACGGCGAGGTTGCAGCCGAGGTTGCGGGCGAATTCAATTCCCGCCGCGCTCGTGATGGTCATCTGCGTGGAGGAATGAATCGGAAAATCCGGCGACAGTTCGCGGATGAGTCGGCAGATGCCCACGTCCTGCACGATGGCGGCGTCCACTCCGGCGGCGATGATGGCGCGCAGATAATTTTCCG
>JAYVQV010000494.1:0-4344 GCA_043776855.1 Limisphaerales bacterium
TTTCGGGAACGCGCAATGCGGCCATCAAGAAAATCCGTGATGCCCGCGAGGCAGAAAAAAATCAGCGCCAGCGTGTCGTTGAACGCGAACTTGGAAAACACCGCCCAGAGAAAAAATCCCGTCAGCACAAAGCGCGAGACGGTGAGTTTGTTGGGCAGATTCATTTTGTTTAATCATCCTCCTCGTCATCCTCATCCTCATTCATCCGGTTTGAGGATGACGATGAGGATGAGGACGAGAAGGATTGTCAGGCACCAAATTTATCAAACGCCTTCGCATTCGCCTGCATCAGGCGGATGAGGAACTTCGCGGGCATGATGCCGAGCGAGCCGCTGTTCGCGCCGGTCTCGGTGAAGCGTTCCAGCTTGTCTGAGCCGCTGATGGCCGAGTGCAGCAGCACGGGCTGCGGATGCCACGAGTGACCTTTCATCGCGCACGGCGTCGAATGATCGCCGGTGATGGCGAGCACCGTCGGCTTTTTCTTCAGCAGAATCGGCAGCGCGGCGTCAAACTCTTCAATCGCTTTTGTCTTCGCGGCGAAGTTGCCGTCTTCACCGTATTTGTCGGTGTATTTGTAGTGGATGAAAAAGAAATCGTAGTTGTCGTATTCCTTCAGGTAGCGCTCGAATTGTTCCGCGATGGTCTGCGGGCCTTCGATCTTGATCATGCCGACGAGCTGCGCGAGGCCTTTATACATCGGATAAACCGCGAGGCACGCAGGCTTGAGCAAGTAACGATTCTCAAACAGCGGAATTGCCGGCTGATGGGCGATGCCGCGCATGAGGAAACCATTCGCCGGTTTTTCGTTTTTCAAAATGGGCAGGGCGGCCTTGTAAAAATCGGCGATGAGCTTCGCCATTTTCTTCTGCTTCAAATTTTTCGCGTTGCGCGGTTTCACGGTCGGGATCGCAAAACCTTCGCGGTTCGGATCGGCGTCGGTCAACGGGCCTTCCAGACCTTTGCCACGGAACACGACGACGAAGCGGTGTTCCTTGCCCGCCTTGATGATGACTTGCGTGTCGCCAATCTTTTTGATCTTGGCGGAAAGAAGTTTGACGAGTTTTTCGCACGTCTCGGTCGGGATGCGTCCGGCGCGGCGGTCGGTGACAATGCCCTTCGCATCGAGCGTGGCAAAATTCGCGCGGGCGCAAACATCGCCGGGTTTTAATTCCAAGCCGAGGCCGAGCGCTTCGATGACACCGCGACCGACTTGAAATTCCAGCGGGTCGTAACCAAAGAGTCCGAGATGTCCTGGTCCGCTGCCCGGCGTGATGCCCGGCGCGACGGGAATCATGCGGCCTTGCGCGGAATCCTTGGCGATCTTGTCGAGGTTCGGCGTGTGCGCGGCTTCGAGCGGCGTGAGATAATTTTGTTCCTTCGTCGCGATGTCGCCGAGACCGTCGAGGACGACCAAGACGTGCTTGGCGTTCGTTTTGAGAGTCAGTTCAGAATACTGTTCATCTAAATTCATAGACGGACATTCTACAAATAAAACCTCGTGGTGCAATTCGTTTCCAGCCGTAGTGGCACAGGCCTCTGGCCTGTGTGTTCGTGTGAAACAACTCACAGGCTGGAAGCCTGTGCCACTATGTTTCCCGTTCGCAACGTCACGAAACAGAAACATTTTCTGCTTGGCTACAAAACGAACGGGACTATGTTGGCAACGCAATGAAAACTTCTGGCGCACAATCGAATCAAAACGGACTGACGCTCATCGAATTGCTGGTGGTGATTGCTGTGATCGCGGTTCTTGCGGCAATGCTACTGCCCACGTTGAGTGGGTCGCACCGCTCACCTCGTATGAAGTGCTTCAGCAATTTGAGACAAATTGATCTGGGGTTTTTGATGTATCAAAGCGATTTTGGTGGCAAGTATCCGATGCAGGTCTCCGCGCAAGATGGCGGCACGAGTGAATTCATTTTCACCAGCCACGTTTTTCCGCACTACGAAAAACTTCAAAAATACATTCCGAGTCAGTCGTTTCATAAACTGCTGATTTGCCCAGCAGACAAAAGTAGAAAAGCAGCTACCAATTCCGAGGCGTTCCATGATTTGAACATCAGCTATTTTCTCAACGTGGATTGCTCGACCATTTCCCCCGCGCAATCTTTTCTGCTGGGAGACCGCAACTTAAAAAACAACGGCGTTGCGGTGACTGCTGGCGCTTTGAATGTCACAACGAATTCAAACATGAGTTGGACGGAAGAAATTCATCCCAAAGGCGGCAATCTCGCGTTCGCCGACGGCCACGTTGAAATGTGCAAGTCAGAAAATCTCAACAACTTCATCCGCCAGCAGCCGCTCGCCACAAATCGCCTCGCCATTCCCTGAATCGTTGGCATCACCCCGCCGCGTGCCGGCGTGTTTGGGTTTTAGCCCGGCAAAAACAAAATTTGACCCGCCGCCATTTCGGGCGTAGAAAATCTCTGACCATGCGGATTTTGCAGGCGTTTTGGCGCAACAACTAACCCCGGTTCCTCACCATTAGTTGCGCCACAACGGGGGTTGTGCACAACATATTGTGTTTTCCGCTTTACACGAAACGGCAGCTTTGGTTGCCTAGCACCAGTCAATATATGTATCTCAAGAATCTCACGGTTTTCGGCTTCAAGTCCTTCGCGGATAAAACGTCGCTGAACTTTCAGCCCGGCGTCACCGCCATCGTCGGGCCGAACGGCTGCGGCAAATCCAACGTCTCCGACGCGATTCGCTGGGTGCTTGGCGAGCAGTCGGCGAAGGCGTTGCGCGGCGGTGAAATGGCCGACGTGATTTTCAACGGCACGGACGGACGCAAACCGATGGGCATGGGCGAAGTTTCGCTCACGCTCGGCGGCGTCGGCGATGAAAGTTTGAAAGCTGCCGGAGTAGAAGTTTCTTACGATGAAGTGACGCTCACGCGCCGGATTTTTCGTGATGGCGGCAGTGAATACTTTTTGAATCGCACGCCGTGCCGTTTGAAAGACATCCAGCAACTATTCATGGGCACGGGCATCGGTCGCACGAGCTACAGCATTTTGGCGCAAGGCCACATCACGCAGATTCTTTCCAGCAAGCCGGAAGATCGCCGGATGATTTTCGAGGAAGCGGCGGGCATCACGAAATTCAAATCACAGAAAAAAGAATCGCTCCGCAAACTGGAATATACCGAGCAAAATCTTTTGCGCATCGCCGACACGATCAAGGAAGTGAAGCGCCAGATCGGTTCGCTGCAACGGCAGGCGGGCAAGGCGCGGCGCTACAAACAAATCCAGAGCGAACTGCAACATCTCGAAACGCAGTTGTCGCGCCATCAGTTCGACGTCTTGCAAGGCGAGATTTCCGAACGTCAGGCGGCGGTGGAAAATCTTCGCAACGAAATTGAAGCTGGCTCGAATGACGTTCTCCGTTTTGAAAATGAAATTTCCCAGTTGCGCGCGTTGCTTTCCGAACTGGAACACGAAGTCGCGGCGCAGCAGCAGCGCGGGTTGGAATTGAAATCGGAGATTGACCGGCACGACAGCCGGATTCAATTCAATCAAGAGCGCATTCACGAGATTGAATCACAGAACATGAAGGCGCTCGAAGAAATCGCGCAGGCCGAGGAACGGCATCGCGCGGCGCAGGACGAACTGGTGAGTGTCACGGAACGGCTTGCCGTGGCGGAAGCCGCGCTGACGCAGCACAAAGAGGCGTTGCAGACGAAGCAGAACGCGTTGCGCGAAGTCGAAGAAGGCTTGCGCGAGCGTCAGGAAAGTTTGCGGCAGGCGCAGTCCACGGCGTTTTCGGCGGCGCAGGATTTGTCCCGTCTTCGCAACGAACTTTCGGCGCTTGATCTTCAGAAGCAGGGCAACATCGTGCGCCTGGAAAAACTTTCCGCCGAGAAATTGCAGTTGGAAGAAGAACGCGTGCGCCTCGAATCGCGCCTGCAGGAATTCACCGCGAGCGTGGAAGTGGAAAAGCTGAACGTCGCCACCACGCGCGGTTCAGTGGAGCAGCGGCAAAATCGTTTGCGCGAATTGCAGACGGAGTTGCACGCGTCATCGCAGGAACAGGATAAATTTTTGCAGCAGCAGGCAGAGAAACGCTCGCGCCTGCACATCCTCGAACAGCTCGAAGGTTCGCACGAAGGTTTTGATGCGGGCGCGGTCGCCGCGTTGCGCCAGTCGCGCTCGGTCATCGGCTCACTCGCGGATCGGATTCGCGTGCCGGATCAGTTTGTCACCGCGGTGGAAAACGCGCTCGGCCACAACTTGCAGATTGTTCTGACCGAACAGCCGTCGTCCGCGCAGGAAATTCTGGCGGAACTCAGCGCGAACAAGTCCGGCCGCGCCAGCGTGGCCGCGCTCGCCATCCGGCAGTATGCGG
>JAYVQV010000495.1:0-4332 GCA_043776855.1 Limisphaerales bacterium
GGAGGAGAACCAGCGCCGCCTCAAGGAGCGCCAGGAAATGTATCGCCCGCGCGTGCCGATACCGGATGCGACCGGCGCGAATGTCCCCCGGTCGGAAGCCGCCAGCGTTTTCAGCCGCAAGGTGGCGATGACGGAAGCAACCGTGTCCAGCGAACCGGGATGGTTTCAAAAAATCTTTTTTGCCCTCGTGATTTTTTTCTTGGGCGGATTTTTGCTGGTGCGAAAATTTGCGCCGCACCTTTTGGCGGAATGGAATGAAAGCCTGAACCCGTGGGCGAAGTCGCCGGTTTTCAACCGGACCACTAACGAGCCGGTCCGGGCCGAGGACGAATCCTTCGCCGAGTTTCTGGCCACCGCCCGCGTTGGTTCACCGGCCTCCGCCACCGCCGCGCGGCCGGCCAGGGAAATTTTGGCCGGAGAATTTTCCAAGTCGTCGGCGAAGCTGCTCGACCGTCAGCGCCAGTTGTTGCAAGCCATCATCCGCGAGCCGCGCGGCCTCGCCCGGCAAGCGCTGCTGGCGAAATTGCATGACGAAATAGACCGGCTGAAAGACGCGGCGGATTTCCCGGCGGCGCTGCTCGTCTGGCAACTGGCCTCGGCTCTGAAGGGGCTGCTGAAACAACTCACGGACAAAATGGGCAACGTGACGCCCTCCGCGCTGCGGACCGTTGGCGGCGGCCTGGAGTTGTTGGTGGAACTGTGCGCGGCGGGATTGCGGCCGGACTTGCTGGCCGGGTCGCCCCTGAAATTTTTGGTGGTGGATGATGATCTGGTCAGCCGCCACGCCTTGTCCTTCGCCCTGGGCAAGGCTTTCAGCCAGCCCGATCTGGCGGTGGACGGGCCGTCGGCCTTGGTCAAAGCGAACGAGCAAGCTTATGATGTGATTTTCCTCGACGTGCAGATGCCGGGCATGGACGGGTTTGAAGTGTGCCTGAAAATTCGCGAGACCGTTCTCAACCGCCGGACGCCGGTGGTTTTTGTCAGTGTCCAAAACGACTTCGCGGCGCGCGCCAACTCAACGTTGAGCGGCGGCAACGACCTGTTCGGAAAACCGTTTCTCACTTTTGAAATCACCGTCAAGGCGCTGACGCTGGCCCTGCAAGGCCGGCTGCACGGCCGCGCCACCGAACGTGAGCGCGCCGGGGATTTGATGGAGCCGCTGCTAAAAACATTTGCCCCGGAGCCAGCCCTTGCCGCCACCATCACGCTGCCGCCGTCGCGCCGGCCGCTGGCGACGGAGGAATTCACCCGCGCCTTTCTTGCTCGCGCCCGGAAACACCTCGACCCGCTGCGCGAAATTTGCCGGCAGTTGCCAATGGCGACGGATGAAGTCGCGCGCCAGTCGCTGCTGGTGGATGGCTTTCTGCGGATCAACTCGCTCGTCGCCCAGGACAACGCGGGGTTGGTTCACCCGGCGTATCAAATGTGTGTGGCGCTGGACGGGCTTTTCAAAAAATTGCTGGAGAGCGCAAAAAATTCCTCGGCCTCCACGCTGGGAACCATCGCGGCGGCGGTGGAAATGTTACCCGAACTCTGCGCGCCGGAAATGAAAACGGATTTTGCCAGCGCGCCACCGATTGAACTGCTGGTCGTGGATGACGACCTAGTCGCGCGGCGGGTCATCGTGGGCGCATTGCAGACGGCGTTTCACCGTCCGGAAAATGTTGAAAGCGGTGCCGCCGCGCTGGCGCTGGCGGCGGAAAAACCGTTCGACGCCATTTTTCTGGATGTCGTCATGCCGGACCTGGACGGCTTCGAGACTTGTCTAAAAATTCGCAAGACAATCACCAACGCCACGACGCCGATTATTTTTGTCACCGCCAAAACAGACTTTGACACCCGAGCCGAACTGGCGCGCACGCGCGGCAATGACCTGCTGGCCAAACCGTTCCTGACGGCGGAGATCACGGTCAAGGCGCTGACGTTTGCCTGGCGCGGGCGTTTGCGACGGCTCCAACGCCCGCTGTCTTGAATAAACGGAATGTTTTTATTCCGCACACCGTCAGCGCCGGCGTTTGATTTCTTAACAACGTGAAAACTTTCACAAACTTTTCTTGCAGACATGAATCGCAGTTGTTAAATAATGCGCTCAACTTTCCGGTCAGCCGGACGATAGGATAGTTCGCGGGTTTGATAATCTTTTTGCAGCAGTGATTTTTCCGAAATGGACAAATAGTTTGCCGCTCGTGCTTGGCGCTGTCGCCGCACTGGCTGGCGCTGCCGTGGTGCCGGCCATCGCGGTTTATCTCACGCCCAAATACACCCGCGCCGGTTACACGCCGGTGCAGCCTGTGCCGTTTTCGCACAACATCCACGCGGGTCAGATGGGGATTGATTGCCGCTTCTGCCATAACGGCGTAGAAAAATCCTGGTTCGCCAATCTCCCCGGTGCCTCGACGTGCATGAACTGCCACGCCACGATTTTGAAAGACGACCCGCGTCTGGCCATCGTCCGCAGCAGCGCATCGAACAATGTCCCGATTCCTTGGGTGCAGGTTCACAAGACGCCGGACTACGTTTATTTCAACCACTCCGTTCATGTCACGCGCGGCATCAGTTGCGTGGAATGTCATGGTCGCGTGGACAAGATGGATGAAGTTCGTCACGACAAATCTTTCAGCATGAGTTTCTGCCTTGATTGCCATCGCGACCCCGCCGCGCACATCCGCCCGACGGACAAAGTCACGAAACTCGACTGGCAGTGGAGCACTAATTCTGTTGAGGCAGCGCGATTGCAGGATGTGAACGGCAAGAAATTTGTCCATGATTGGAAAGTAGAATCGCTGCAAAGCTGCTCGGCCTGTCACCGTTAAATGAATCCGAACCCGACCAATTCAACGCCCGCGAATGGCCGCCGTTACTGGCGCAGTCTGGACGAACTGGCCGAGACGCCGGAGTTCAAGGACTGGCTGCACCGCGAATTCCCGCAGAACGCCAGCGAGATGGAAGACGGTCAGACGCGCCGCAATTTTCTCAAGGTCATGTCCGCGTCGTTTGCCTTTGCTGGCATCGCGACGCTCGGTGCGGGCTGCCGTCGTCCTGAAGAAAAACTCGAACCGTTCGGCAAGCAGTTGGATGGATATACTTTTGGCGAGGCGCAATATTTTGCGACCGCCATGCCCACGCGTATCGGTGCGATTCCGCTGGTCGTCAAATCTTACGAAGGTCGTCCGGTAAAAATCGAAGGCAACGCGCTGTTCCCCGGTGGCAATGGTGGAACCGACCGCTACGCGCAGGCTTCGATTCTCGACCTCTACGACGTTGACCGCGCCCGCAATTTTACGCACGACGGAAAAATTGTTTCGCGCGAAGACGCGTTGAGTTTCCTCGACGACCTCTCCAAGAAATTCTCGGCGAACTCTGGCGAAGGCTTGGCGTTCCTCGCCGAAAGCAGCACGTCGCCGTCACGCGCGCGGCTGCAAAAAATCATCGCGGACAAATTTCCGAAGGCGCAGTGGATTACGGCGGACGCCATTGATTCTGGAATTCACCAACGCGCGGCGACGCAGGCGTTCGGCCAATCGGTTCGTCCAGTTTTCAATTTCGACAAGGCCAAGGTCATCCTCTCGCTCGACTGTGATTTTCTTGGTGGCGAAGATGATGGTCACAACCACATCCGTAAATTCGCCGCTGGCCGCAAAGCGGGCGAAGGGATGAGCCGTCTTTACGCCGTTGAATCTCTGTTCACGCTTACCGGCGCGAACGCGGATCATCGCTTCCGCTTGCCGTCGTCGCAGGTTATCAATGTTGCTAAGCAAATTTTAGCGCAGATTTCTGGCGGTGCCGAACCGATGTCCAACTGGGTTGCTGGTTGTGCGAAAGATTTGATTGCGAATCGCGGTCACGTTCTCGTGGTCGCTGGTCAGCGCCAGCCGGTGGAAGTCCACTTGCTCGCGCACGCCATCAATACCGCGCTCGATAGTATCGGCAACACGGTCACGTTGATTCCGACGACGGAAGTTTCGGCGAATGGTTTGAAAGCTTTGGAGGCGAGCAATGCGGACACGCTCGTGGTTCTCGGCGGCAATCCGGTGTATCAATTCAACTGGACGCCCAAGGCGAAAACGATTGTCCGCCTCGGCTATTACGACGACGAGACGACGGCCAAATCAAATTGGAATTTCCCGGCGACGCACTTCCTCGAATCTTGGGGCGATGCGACGGCGACGGACGGCTCGGTGCTGCCGGTGCAGCCGCTGACCCAGCCTTTGTTTGGTGGCATCACGGATTTGGAATTGCTTGCGCGCCTCGCGGGCGAGGCGCAAACGAGCGCACACGAGATTGTTCGCGCAACCATCGGCGGCTCGGATGAAAACTGGAAGAAATTTTTGT
>JAYVQV010000496.1:0-4327 GCA_043776855.1 Limisphaerales bacterium
CCAGCCGGTTGAATTTGGCTTCCAGCCAAATTCCATTCGCGACGGGAATCGTCAGCCGCCGTTCACGTTCATGCGGGGCGTGTCCGTTCCGACGGTTTCCGGCAGGATGCCGGAAACAACCGGCTGGAAGCCGGTTCCACCCCACACTCAATAATTCCACTTCGGATTTCGGGTTTAATGCGTCCGCCGCCTGATCCCGCGTCTGCGGGACTCGGCGACGGGTTTTTCGCAGCGCGAAAAACTCCACCTGCAATCTTGTTGGCGGGGAGCAACGGGGAAAACCATGCCGCGTTCCATGATTGCTTCCGGCGATGAGTTGGACAAAATTCTCGCGTGATCCAAAAACTTCTGCTCGCCACCTGGTTGCTTGCCTGGGGCGGATTGCCTGCGTTGTCTGCGGCAGGGTTCAAGGAATTTTATGTTTCACCGGCGGGCAACGACGCGAATCATGGCACGCAAGACCAGCCATTCAAAACGCTCACCGGCGCGCGTGACGCCGTCCGCCGCGTGAACCGCGCGATGACCGGCGACATCGTGGTGAACCTGCGTGGTGGAAATTATTTCATCAGTGCGCCGCTGGAATTCACGACGGAAGATTCCGGACGCAACGGTTTCAAAATCATTTACCGCGCTTACAAAAAAGAAATGCCCGTCATCAGCGGCGGCGTGACGGTGACGAACTGGGCGCCGGATCACGGGCGCATTTTCAAAACCACGCTGGACTCGGATAAAAAGTTGCGCGCCCTGTTTGTCAATGGCGCGCGGGCAGCGATGACCCAGCGGGAAGTGCGCGGGCAGGGGAGCTGGGGCGAATTCGTGGTGGCGGGCAACGAGCCGTGGGCGGAGACGCCGGGGAAAACTTTGGACGGAATCAGGTTTGCTGCCGCCGAAGTTCCGGCGCTCACCAATCCGTCCGATGTGGAACTGCTCCAGCATCGCACTTGGAATTTTCTGGTGATGTGTTTGCGTGAGGCGACGACCGAGGACGGCCAGCGCATCTTAAAATTGCAGCAACCTTACGGAGCCATCGCCGCGACGATGGCGTGGGGTTGCGGCATCGGGCCGACAAATAAGTTTACGATTCGCAACGCGTTTGAATTTCTGGATTCACCCGGCCAGTTTTATTTTAACCGGGTCACGCATGAACTTTTTTATTTTGCGAAGGATGGCGAGGACATGACCAAGGCGGAAGTCATCGCGCCCTTGAGCGAAGGGCTGCTTCGCCTTGCTGGTAGCACGACGAATGACCGCGTGCAAAATCTCGTCTTCACCGGCCTGACTTTTTCCTACGACCACTGGCTCTTGCAGCAAGTCGGCGAGTCACGCGGCATGGTCGGCGTGCAAAGTCTTGGCCTCTACACGCGTTTCCGCGCCGATGGCAACTGGCACAAAAGCCATTACGACATCTGCGATCTGCCACAGGCGACCGTGGAAATTTCCAATGCGCGCAACATCCGTTTCGAGCGGAATAAATTTCTGCACCTCGCCAGCGGTTGCGCCGTGAGTCTGGTGAACGACGTGGTGGACAGCGAGATTGTCGGCAATGTTTTCAGCGACATTTCCGGCAACGCGGTGAACGTCGGGCATCCGCAGCATTACGTCATCGGCGATGGGCCGCGTTTTGCGGGCAAGGCTGGAGCGCCGAGCACCAGCTCGGCGCGATTGGAAAAATCGTTGGGCCGTGCCGAGCTGGTGCTCGGCGCTCCGAACCTGGTCGAAGGCGTCTGCGCGCACGACAAGATTGCCAACAACTTCATCCGCAAAGTCAGCCTCGACTACAAACAGGGCGAGGCTATCAGCGGATTTTTCACCGAGGCGGTGGAGATTTCGCACAACGACATCGCGGGCGTGCCTTACGGCGGCATCGCGCTCGGCTGGTGGTGGGGCAACGCGGAAATCCCGCCGTCGAAAATTCCGAAGAACAACGTCATCGCGTTCAATAAAGTTTTCGACACGCAGCAGGAATTGCCCAAGGACGGCGGCGCGATTTACGTTCTTGGCGAGCAGCCGGGCGGACGGATTGAAGGTAACTATGTCCACTCGCTCTCGCGGCTGATTTATCCCGACGACGGTTCAGCGGGCTGGACGATTACGCGCAACGTGCTCGACCCGCAGCCGGACGGTAAATGGCTCTTCGTGTGGACGGATCGCATCCACGATTTACGGATTGAAAATAATTTTATCACCGGCACCAATTTGCAGAACAAGGCCACGAACAACTGCACGCCGATGAACACGCGTGTCATGGAAAAAACTTTTTCCGGCGACGCAAAAAAAATAATTCAGTTCGCCGGATTGGAGAAAAAATTCCGGGACATCGCGCAATGACTGGAGCGCGGCGTTCACGCCGCTTCAACTTGCAAAATGCAAGCAGGCCGGGCATCGAGTTAGTGCCTCGTGGTTCAAAATGCCGGTGGGGCGAGCGCCACCTCGCAGCGGAAGTTGAAGCGGCATAAATGCCGCGCTCCGTTGCAAACCAAGAAACCGGAAACTTGTTGGCAAGCTATGAATCAGAAACAAATTCTTCACGATGACGCGCTGGCCGCGCTGCGGCGGCTGGAATCTGAATCCGCCCAACTCATCATCGCTGACCCGCCGTATTTTCAAGTGCTGGGTCGCAAGTGGGACCGGCAGTGGCGGACGGAGGCGGATTATTTGGAGTGGTCGCTCGCGTGGCTGGCGGAAGCGATGCGCGGGCTGCGAGCGGACGGATTGCTCTATTGTTTTGGGCAGCTCGGCAAACGCGAACATATTTTCCTGCACCTCCTGTCTGAAGCCGCGCGCCGCTGGCAGTTTCACGACCTCATCATCTGGGATCGTGTGGTTGGCTACAACGTCCGCCGCGACAGTTTCACGCCGGCGGCGGAAATGATTCTGGTGCTGCGAAAATCGGCGCGGCCAAAATTCAACAAGTCCGCCGTGCGCGAGCCTTACGATGCGAAAACGATTCAGGAATATTTGCGCGATCCGCGTTACAAAAACCGCGCGGCGCGGGAACGGCATCTGGCGGCGGGAAAATTTGCAACGAACCTGTGGCGCATTCCCAGCCTCAAAGGCAACCATCACGAGAAGTGCGGCCATCCCACGCAGAAGCCGGAAAAGTTGATTGAGCGCATCGTTCTGTCCTCGTCGGACGCGGGCGATTTGGTGCTGGATCCGTTTCTTGGCTCCGGCACGACGGCGGTGGTGGCGGAGCGGCACGGACGCCGCTGGCTGGGGGTAGAGCAGAGCACCGCTTATGTCAGGCTGGCGAAAAAACGGATTGCCCAGGCACGGAAGGAAATGAAAAAACTTTGAAAAATGGTCGGGGCGGGGAGATTCGAACTCCCGACCTCTTGTACCCGAAACAAGCGCGCTAGCCAGACTACGCTACGCCCCGACTCTTAAGGCCGGACAAGATGCCACGCACCGGTCGGATTGCAATTCTATTTTCCTCCGCCAGCGGTTGTGTTCGGAGCCGCCGCGTGGTGCGGTAGATTCAGTCCAAATTCTGAAGTTGAAACCAAGGTGTGGCTGGCAAGTGGCGTTGTAGCGGCGGGCATCCTGCCTGCCGTAGAGGGCGGCTTCCAGCCGCCCGGAGGGGGCGTGGATTTGAAAAAGGGCTGGGGATTTTTTCCAGCGCCCGACGAGGGGCGACGTTTTTTCCGCCGGGCTGGAAGCCACGGCTCTACGGCAGGCAGGATGCCCGCCGCTACCACCAGACCATTTTCCACCACCACTTCTTTCTACTTCGGGGTTCGAGTTCAGTAGAAGAAGGCGTTGGCCGCGCGGTCGGCGTCGCTGGTGCACCAGAGGTTGAGCGGGTTGAAGGCGCGCTGGTATTTCACGAACTGCGCGCTGCCGTCGGCGAAGCTGTAGTTGGAGCCGCCGCTGCGGGAATC
Organism: Limisphaerales bacterium; assembly: GCA_043776855.1. GTDB lineage: Bacteria > Verrucomicrobiota > Verrucomicrobiia > Limisphaerales > UBA11358 > UBA11358. Next base: position 3,882 of record JAYVQV010000496.1, read on the forward strand.
CGCGCCGCGGCTGTCGTGGCGCGATTCCTCGGCGATGCCCGTGGTGTCGTTGCCGCCGTTCTCATAGATGTCCATGAAGTAATCGCCCGCATCGGATTTTTTTTCGCCGAGCACCACGGTGTCCGAAGGGTGGGGGAAATCCGTGTCCTTGACCGAGGCCGGGCTGGCGGCGATGGCGGCGGCGAGCGCGGGCCAGGAACTGGACGGAACGCCGAGCTTGTGGGCATAGAAATCGTTGAAGCCGTTGAGCAGGTAGCTGCGCGGCGCGGCGTCGGCGGGGAAATTATTCGTGTCCGTCTCGAAGGTGACGGGCGGTTTCGGGCCGTCGTCCGGGCAGAGGAGCAGCCGCACATTTTTGCCGTAGCTGTCGAACATCTGCTGCGGCCAGCGGTTTTTATTATCACGATGGGGGAATTGGTCGCGGTAGTCGCTCGAATACATTTTTT
>JAYVQV010000497.1:0-4296 GCA_043776855.1 Limisphaerales bacterium
CCATCACCATCACCGCGTCCGGCATCTTGGATGCCTCCGCCTCCGGCACCTTGACGCTGGCCGCGCAGACCATTCAGGGCATCGGCACGTTGCGTGGCAACCTTGTGACCGGTGCGGGCAGCACGGTTTCTCCGGGCGGTGCCAACGGCATTGGCAAATTGACTGTCACCAACGACGCGAACTTGGCCGGCACCACCCTCATGGAACTCAACCGCACCAATTCACCCGCCACGAATGATATGCTGGTTGCCAACTCCGTCACCGTGGGCGGCACCTTGCAGGTCAACAACCTCGGCTCCGACCTGCACACCGGCGATACCTTCAAGCTGTTCAGCGTGCCGGTCACCGGCGCTTTCGCCGTCACCAACCTGCCGGTCACCACCGGCGGCGGCGGCATCACCTACGTCTGGACCAACAAGCTGGCGATTGACGGCACCATTCAGGTGCTGGTCGGTGTGCCGAATGTCAACCTCACCCCGACCAACATCACCGCCGTGGTCAACGGCAGCAATCTGGAGTTGACTTGGCCTGCGGATCACACCGGCTGGCGCTTGCAAGCGCAGACCAACACGCTGGCGAATGGCCTCGGTGCCGCTTGGGTGGATGTCGCTGGCACCGCCACCGTCAACAGCTATACGAACACCGTCAACCCGGTCAACGGAACCGTGTTCTACCGCATGGTTTATCCGTAAGCAGTTTGTTCCCTCGTGAACGAAATCATCACCCGGCTTGCAGGCGCAGGCCGGGTGTTTTTTATAAATGTGTGAAGGGTCGCCACAACTGGCGATACCCATTTGAAAAAACCGGCATATATTCATTTCAACGCCCGCACCAACATCAAATCATCCATTTTCCAAATTGCATCCGATGAACATTAAATCCAAAACTCAAACTAAACCTCGCGCGTTCACCTTGATTGAACTGCTCGTCGTCATCGCCATCATCGCCATCCTCGCGGCGATGCTTCTCCCGGCGCTGGCTTCCGCCAAGGAACGCGCCAAGCGCATCCAATGCGTCAATGCACTGCGCCAGTTGCATTTGGGCAACACCATTTATGCGACCGATAATGACGATGCGTTTCCAGCCTGGCGGGCGGGTATCGCCGGGCAACAAAACGTCATAGACATTGGCAACTATATCCGCTGGGTCATTGGTGCCGGCAATGCGGCTCTGTCCGGAACTCATGTTCCCCAAGACGCCGCCGCCTTGAAGGCACAAGGATCAAATGCGGAAAATCTTGGATACCTCTACACTTCAAAACTTGCGGGCGACGGACGGCTCTTTTTTTGCCCGAGTTTTCCAGACACGTCTCCCCTCGGAATCAATAACTATAACGCTTCGGGAGCATTGAGCTATGCCAAGCCATTGATTAATACCAGCGCTGGGATTCGCGCTGGTTATACCTTCAACCCACTCATCAACACCAACACCACCGCGGCCGGTGCCACCACTGCCCTGCGGCTCATACAAAAGGCGTCGCAAGCCCCGGCTCACCGGCCATTCATAATGGATTATCTGGATAGCCAGATGAACACTGCGGGGTATTTTGCCCACCAACGCTCCAAAGGCTGGAATATATGCTACACCGATGGTTCAGTGGCGTTCAGCAAGCCGGATTCTGTGACTTATGGAAAAATTGCTGCCGGTGGCTATCCTGCAAACATCTGGCAAATGAACGTCGAAGTAATTCCCGTTTTTGAATCAAGCGCCAAGTGAAAACAAAATCTAAAATGCAAGGCCGGCATGGTGCCTTCACCCTGATCGAGCTGCTCGTCGTCATCGCTATTATTGCGATCCTCGCAGCGATGCTTTTGCCCGCACTTGCGGCGGCGAAGGAAAAGGCCAAAAGAACCGAATGTGTCAATAACCTCCGGCAATGGGGGTTGGGTTGTGTCCTTTATGCCGAAGACTACGATGGGAAATTTCCCCACAGTAAGGCTGGAGCCAATCCGGTGAATGAAATCAAGGGCGGGTATTATACACGATGGATGTTTTATGATGGTGCGTGGGCGGGGAAACAGCTTCCGCAGGGAAACTTTATAGTGAATGGCAATAATTCTTTCCAAGGTTTGGGATCGCTCTACGCACAGAAACTTTCGGGCAATGGCAAAATTAGTTATTGCCCCAGCATGAACTCCAAAAATACAGCCCTCAGTTCATTGCAGTATGAGCCGCTTTTGACGACAAGCCCGGCGAGTGATCCCAACAATCCCGGCAGCGTCCGCTCGAGCTACATATACAATCCTTGGATTGCAAATCCCGCCGGCACAACTCCCACCGACCAGCAGCGGCGCTTTACGAAATCATCCAAAATCAGCAAGCGGCAGATGTTTGGCATGGACTTTATTGACAGCTCATCTTGGCAAGCCAGCGGTGATGTGGATGTGAATGGCCAAAGTTTTGCCCATAGTCGGAGCAAAGGCTGGAATGTTCTTTTCACTGACAATAGCGTTGAATTCAAGAAGGTGACAGCGGGAGTCAAAGCGCTATATCTATCCCAACCAGGTGCGTTCAACACGCAATACGACATCAAGGGGATTTGCGATCTGGCTCAGCAAGTCTTTGAATAGCCGTCGCTGTCGGCCAATTAAGCAGATTAAAAATAAAAACCCGGCCTGCCAGCAGGCCGGGTTTTTATATTTGAATTCGGTTCAAAGTCCGCCGCCGTCTTCATTCCCTTGATGCCATCCGCGCGGCGCATCTCCGCAACATTAAATCGAAAGTCGCTTTCAAGACACCTTCCGATGCCGCCAGCGATCCAGCGCGACCGCCGCGATGATGATGCCGCCGATGACCATTTCCTGCACCCACTTCGGCCAGCCCATCTGCTGCCCGCCCGTGTAGAGAATCGTGATGGTCAGCGCGCCAATGATGGTGCCGAGAATCGAACCTTCGCCCCCCGTAAAACTCGCGCCGCCGATGATGACCGACGCAATGACGAACAATTCATACATCACCGCTGTCGTCGGCTGGCCGATGCCGCCGATGTAAGAAAACTGCATCAGCCCCGCCACGCCGCAGAAAAATCCGCACGCCGTGTAGATAAATAATTTTGTCCGCCCCACCGACACACCGCACAGCCGCGCCGTCTCTTCGTTTGAACCAACCGCAAAAATATGCCGACCCAATCGCGTGTAGCGCAGCAGAAACGACGCGATGATAACTCCGCCAATCAAAATCCAAACGCCAATCGGCAGAATCCACCACGGACGATGCAGACTGGAAATCGTCGGGTCCATGATGTTGTTGATCCACGTCTCGTTCGGCGGATAAATATCGCGCTCGTGGCCGATGCCTTTCGCGAGGCCGCGGATCATGCCCATCGTGCCGAGCGTGACGATGAACGGCATCAGCCGCAGCCCCACAATCATGATGCCATTGCAAAGCCCCGCGAGCGTCGCCGCAAAAGTTCCTGCCAGCACCGCCACGACGGGCGCGAGCGCCGGATGCAATTCCGTGAACGGATGCGGCTGCCCGTCCGCGCCGGTGAGGTTCAAGTTCAAAGTCGTCGCCACCACCACCACCGACAGCGCGATGAGTGAACCGGCGGACAGATCAATGCCCGCGCCGATGATGACCATCGTCATGCCCAGCCCCGCCGTCGCATAAACGCAGCTTTGGCGCAGGATGTTTTCAAGATTGCGGATCGTGTGGAATTTTCCCTCCGGCACGAGCATCGCAAAAAACGCGAACACGATGACCAGCGCGAGGAACCGGCCAAGCAGGTTCAACCACTTTGGATTCAGCCACGGAATTTTGTTTTCAGTTTTATCAGACATATTTCAAAAATTATTTTTAACCACGAAACACACGAACGACACGAAAATTTTCGGAGCGCGGCTCTGTGAGCCGCAGCAACACCCAAAATTCCAGACGCTTCAATCTAATTCAAAACCATCCTGTCTGGCGAAGCCGCTGCGGGTCATAGACCCGCGCTCCATCGGCAATTCCATTTCGTGTGCTTCGTGTATTTCGTGGTTCACTCCTCCTGCCCAATCGCCGCCGCGAGCAGTTGCCGTTCGTCGCAGTCCGCCCGCTCACGCGCCTCGGTTAGTTTGCCGCGCGACATCACGGCGATGCGGTCGCAGGTGCCGAGCAGTTCGGGAATGTAACTGCTGATCAACAAAACAGCTTTGCCGCGCGCCGCGAGTTCGTCAATCAACTGATAAATCTGCGCCTTCGAGCCGACATCAATGCCGCGCGTCGGTTCGTCGAGCAGCAGCACGTCCACGTCCGCGTGCAGCAGGCGCGCGATGGCGACCTTCTGCTGGTTGCCGCCGCTCAAGCCGCTGATGC
>JAYVQV010000498.1:0-4273 GCA_043776855.1 Limisphaerales bacterium
GAAGATTTTCTGCAATACCTGCGCCACGAGCGCGGGCAGTCGGACAACACGGCGAAAACTTACGCCGCGTTGCTCGGCAAATTCACCGCGTGGGCGGAAACGCAAAAGCTCACGGATTGGAAATCGGTCGAGTTGAAACATCTCATGGCGTTTCTTGCGCATGAGCGGACGCGGAAACTTTTGCCGAAGGGGCGGAAAAATTCTGTGACGAGCCAAAGCAATCAACCGGATGACCCCTCACCCCGGCCCTCTCCCCTGGGAGGGGAGAGGGAGAAGACGGCGGGGCGGTTGAGCGGCGAGAGCGTGTATCTGGAGATTGCGGCGCTGCGGGCGTTTTACAAATTTGCGGAGAATGAAAAAATCCTGCCGGCGAATCCGGCGGAGAATCTTTCACTGCCACGTCGTTGGAAGCGTTTGCCGAAGGCGTTGAGCAACGATGAAATCACGCGCCTGCTCAAGCCGGAGGAAATCGCGTCGCCGGAAAATCTCTGCGACCAAGCGATTCTGGAACTCGCCTACGCTTCCGGCCTGCGCTTGTCTGAATTAAAAAATCTGCGGCTGGAGCAACTGCATCTCGACGCGGGTTTCATCAACGTCATTGGCAAGGGCAACAAGGAACGCGTGGTTCCCGTGGGCAAGACGGCGATTGCGGCGTTGAATTGTTTCATCGAAGGCGGTCGTCCCAAGCTCATCACGCCAAAATCACCGGCGAATGTTTTTCTCACGCGGCGCGGCACACCGTTCGCCTCGGTCACTCTGTGGCTGCGCATCAAGAACCGCGTGAAGCGCGCGGGCATCGAGCGCAACATCACGCCGCACATGCTGCGGCACAGTTTCGCGACGCATCTGCTGGAGCATGGCGCGGATCTGCGGGTGATCCAGGAATTGCTCGGCCACGCGAGCATTGGCACGACGGAGATTTACACGCACGTCACGGGCAGCCGGCTGCGGGAGGTGCATCGGAAGTTCCATCCCAGAGCTTGACGAGTGAGGAGTGATGCGTGAAAAGGCAGAGGCGTCACTGGCTTAATCACGGATCACTTGTCACTCGTCACGACCGCTTCATTCAAAATCATAAATCGTCGCCTTCGAGCAGACGCGTTTGAAAACTTTTTCCACAAACTCAAGGTGCTGCGGATGGACTTGGTAGGCTTGCTCGGCCGCCTTGCTGGGGAAAATCAGGTTCAACGCGACCTGATAGCTTTGATCCACGACCTCGCGCGGGCTGGGCGACATCTTGCCGACGTGAAACTGGATCACGCCGGGAATGGCTTTGAGATATTGGTTTGCACCGGCGATGAGCTCGTCCGCTGCGTTCGGTTGCGCCGGGTTGGTCCAGAAGATGACGATGTGGGAAAACATATTTTTGTTGCGGAGGATTTTCGCCGGAACGACGATAAGGGCAAGCAAGGAATTCAGCGGCGGCGCAAATCGCGTTTGCTGCGTTGATTAAACCGTGGGAAAATAAGTCGTGATGCGTCGTTTCATTGGCATCGTTGTCAGCACGTTTGTCGCGTGTGCGTGGGTGGCGCGCGCCCAGGAGGAGTCCGCCGACAGCCCGGCGAGCGAAAGCACCGCGTGGCGTTCCAGCCTCACGCCGGATTTTGCGGAAACTTTTTCGGCGAAGTCCGTCCACAATTTTCCAGCCGTGGTGACGCCGAAGTTTAGTCCTGTCGTGGCGTCCGCGCGGCAGCCGTCCGGCGCGCTTTCCGGGCGCATCGTGTTCATGAATTCCGGTCACGGCTGGACGTTTGATCCGACTTACTGGCGGTTGCAACGTGGCACGTCAATCAATTCCATGAACGAGGACTACGGCAACCTCGACCAGTTGAATTTTTTTGCCGCGTATTGTTTCAATGCCGGGGCCATCGTTGCCTCCATGCGTCCACTCGGCCAGCAGACGAATGAAGTCGTGTTGGACAATGTAAGCGCGGGCGTGACGTTCGCTGGTTCGTGGAGCGACAGCGGCTCGGCGTATTTTTTTGGCAACCCGGGCGATGTGCCGTATCGCTTCGCTTCGTTCGCCGCGACGGAGACGGCCACGGCGACTTACACGCCGACGATTACCATCGCGGGATATTATCCGGTCTATACTTGGGTGCGCGCCGGCTCGGATCGCGGCGACCAGCTTTATCGCATCCGTCACACCGGCGGCGAGACGCAGTATCGCGTGCCGCATCACCTGGTCGGCAACGGCTGGATTTATCTCGGCGAATATTATTTCAACGCCGGATCGAATTCCGCCAGCGGTTCCGTCGTCATCAGCAATCTGCGCGGCACGGCGACCGGCACGGTGATCATTGCGGACGCCATCCGTTTCGGCAACGGCATGGGTTCGGTGAATCAAGGCGGCGGCGTTTCCGGCTACCCGCGCGAAGAAGAAAATTGCCGTTACTGGATCAAGGCGAATCTCGGCCAGGGACAATCCACGAACCTTTATGAATCCAGCGGCAACGACGAGCAGGACAGTTGGTCATGCCCCGGAAAAATGTCCGCCGAGATGAACCGCGAGGCGTCCGGCTCCATTTACAAACGCATCCACATCAGCTTTCACTCGAACGCCGGCACTGGCAGTTCACGCGGCTGCGAAGGTTTGATCACGCCCATCAATACGCTGAATCAGGCCGAGTTTGCGCGCCTCTGCGGCCAGACGGTGAATGACGAACTCGTCGGCCTCGGTTCGCCGCCGCTGGAATCCGCGTGGTATGACCGCGGCACGAACATCACTTACTACAGCCCCAGCGGCTATGGCGAAATCAGCGACAATAATTTCAACAGCGAGATGGACGCCACCATCATCGAGGTCGCCTACCACGACAACGTCACCGACGCCGCACTCATGCGCGACCCGAAAGTGCGCGACGCCATCGCCCGCGCCGCGATGCACGCGGTGGTCAAATACATGAATGAGTTCGATACGGTGGATGTCGTGCCGCTGATTTATTTGCCGGAGCCGCCGGTAAATGTTCGCGCGATTGGCAAGACCAACGGCATCGTCGCGCTCGCGTGGGCCGTGCCAGTCAGCGTGGCGAGCAGTGGTGCGCCGACGAACTACGTCATCTACCAATCTACGAACGGCTACGGTTTTGGGAATCCGGTTTCCGTCGGCAACATCACGAATTTCTCCATCTCAAACCTGACGGCGGGCGTGGATTATTATTTCCGCATCGCCGCCGCGAATGAAGGCGGTGAATCATTTCCTTCCGCCGTCGTCGGTTGTCGTCCGCCGTTGACGAGCGCGTCAACGAAAGCACTTTTCGTGAACGGCTTTGACCGCTATGACCGCACGACAAATCTGAAACAAAATCTTGTCGCGCAGAATTACGTTCCGCCCGGCCCGACTGGTGGCAACGAGCGCGTGCTGCCGCGCCGCGTGAATGCTTTCGACTACGTCGTGCCGCACGGTCAGGCCATCAGCGCCTACGGCATGGCGTTTGATTCGTGCCATCACAACGCTGTCACGAATGATTTGGTCGCGCTGACGAATTATCCCGTCGTCATCTGGGAATCCGGCAACGAATCCACGGGCGATGAAAGTTTTAGCAGCGCCGAGCAAACGAAGGTGACAACATTTCTGGCGGGTGGCGGAAATCTATTTGTCTCCGGCTCGGAAATCGCATGGGACTTGGATCGCAGCAGTGGGCCGACGACGGCCGACCGGAATTTTTTCCACAACCAGCTTCACGCCTACTACGTTGCGGACAGTTCCAGCTCGTGGAATTTTTCCGCGAACAACACGTCGCTCTTCGCCAGCAACACGAACGGAACCTTTGACGATGGCTCGAAGGGAATTTATCTCGTCGGTTATCCCGACGTGATTGCACCCACGAACTACGGCTCGCTCGCGGGCATCAGCTACAGCAACGTCGCGAACGGTGCGGCGGCGGTGGTTTATAATGGCACGGCGGGCGGCGGCAAGGTGGTGTATCTGGGATTTCCGTTTGAGACCATCACCAGTGCCGCCGCGCGCAACGCCTACATGGCCAGCGTGCTGAATTTTTTCAATGCCGGCCCGTTGAAATTTGATTCCACCACGACGCTTTCGGGCAACAAGCTGAAGCTGGTCATCAGCGGCGCGGCGGGCGTCTACACGCTGCAAACCGCCGCCGTCCTGAACGTCTGGGGTTCGCTGACGAATCTCACCAACACGAGCGGCGTGATGACCTTCACGAACAACACGACGAATTCCGCCGTGAAGTTTTTCCGGGTAAAATCTTATCCGTGATGGTAGGGCGCGTCACTCCGTGCGCGCCGTCATCTATCTTGCCAAGTT
>JAYVQV010000499.1:0-16795 GCA_043776855.1 Limisphaerales bacterium
ACGTAGCGCTGCGGCGTTTCGAGGCTCCACAATTTCGGCCAGCGCACGGAAGCCGACGCGTCAATCGCGGCGGACTGGTTCGCGGAAATGTTCACGGAAATATTTTTCGCCAGCGTCACGGATTTGCCGCGCGAGCCGTCGGCGTTCAGCAGAAAAATTTCATTCTTCACCAACACGCTGGCGTCCGTCGTGGCAGAATTTTCCAGTGTCGCCTTGATGTTCACGTCCGCCGACCAGGTGCCGATGCGCGGCGTGGTGACCGCCGTGCCCCAATGCGCTACCCGCACCGGCGCGGTTTTGACCAGCCAGACGTTGCGGTAGATGCCGCCGCCGGGATACCAGCGCGATGACTGCTTCGGGTTATCGAGGCGGATGGCGATGACGTTGTCCGCGCCGAACTTCACAAACGGCGTCACGTCCACGCGCCACGACGAATAGCCGTAAGGCCAGCCGCCGGCACAGTGGCCATTCACCCACACGCTCGCGTAAGACATCGCGCCGTCCACCTCGATGAAGATTTTTTTGCCAGCGTCGGCGGCGGGCAGTTCGAGATGTTTGCGATACCACGCCACGCCCCACCACGGCAGCTTGCCCGTCTCGCCGGGATGCTCCTGCGCGAACGGCCCCTCGACACCCCAATCGTGCGGCAAGTTGAGCAAGCGCCACGCGCTGTCGTTGAAATCATTTTGCGCGAACGAAACATTTCCCGCCGGATTTTCCGCCGGAAATTTTTTGGCGAGCAATGCTACGTTCGTCGTCAGCTCCGCGCTGGTCGGCAAAATCCAATCCTTGATGGCGGCGTAGCTCAACTGGTTGCTCACGCCCTCGGCATCGCCCTTGGTGAACCGCCAGCCGTCGTTCAGAGAAATCCGCTCGCGCGGCAGCGGCGCGTTTTCCGCCGCCAGCCCGGCGCCCACGGACAACAGCAAAACCAGCAGGGCCGACGATTGGTGGAAATTTTTCATAAACAGATTTGGATGGAGGGAAGATTGCATGGCGACATTGTTTGGCGAATTCACCAGTTGGCAATGAAAAAATACCCAACGGACGGACGTTGACCGGGGGTGCAGCTTGCCACTGTCCTTGAAGCCAGAATAAAACTGGCTTTCCTCCTCGTCCTCGTCCTCGTTCTCGTCCTCGATTTGAGCCGGCGAGGACGAGAACGAGGAGGATTGGCCAAAAACAGTTTCAAGCTGCACCCCCGCTGGCCGGCGCTTCAATCAATAATCCGTGCAAGGCCAACGCTTTGGTTTATACTGTGGCAGTCGCTGCCCTGACATGAGAACTCATTCACCCGTCGCCGGTTCGTCCGGCCTGCTCACCGCCGTTGTTATTTTGCTGGCCGCCGTGGTCAGTGCACACGCCGTCACTTACACCGTGACGGATTTGGGCGCGCTCACCAATTTGACCGGACAGTTGCAGGCCACCGTCAACGCCATCAACCTCGCCGGCAAGGTGGTGGGCATTTCAGCAAGCAACGGCACTTACCAGTCATTCATTTACGGCGGCAGCCGCACCAACCTCGGCACGCTCGGCGGCACGAACGGTTTCGCCCAGGGCATCAACGTGTCCAACCTGGTCTGCGGCGGTTCCACCACCACCAACGGCGTGGACCATGCGTTCCGCTGGACGCCGGGCGCAACGAATGGCGTTCCCGGCAACCGGCCGATGACCGACCTCGGCACGCTCGGTGGCAATTACAGCGACGCCTACGACATCAACCCCTCCGGCCAGATCGCCGGCGTTTCTTCCACCGACCCGACCGATGCTTTTTATCACGCCGTCCGGTTCAACCCCAACGGCACGTTGACGGACATCGCCGCATTGCTTCCCGGCAATCTGCCGCAAAGCTATGGCTACGGAATCAATCAGGCCGGCCAAGTCGTCGGTTCCGCGTATGATCAATTTTTTTCCGCGCCGGTCGCATTTTTTTACAACGGAACCAGCGTCACCGTCATCGGTGATCTGACCGGCGGCGGCGGCAATGCCGTATCGGAAGCCTACGCCATCAGCAGCAGCGGGCAGATTGCCGGCTACGCCTTGAATGGCGCCGCCGAATACCACGCCTTCCGCCGCCAAGGTGCAACCATGATTGATCTCGGCACGCTCGGCGGCGTGGAAAGTTCCGCCTGGAGCATCAACGCCAGCAACGTCATCGTCGGCAAATCCACCCTGGCCGACGGTTCCGAACGCGCCTTCATCGCCACGAACAACACGATGATTGATTTGAACACGCAGCTCGATGCCAGCAGCAACAGTTGGGTGCTCATCAAGGCGGAGAACATCAACGACGCCGGCCTGATCGTCGGCTACGGCACGAACAACGGCACGCTCCACGGATTTCTGCTCACCGTCGCCGGGACAGGCGCGGCCCCGAACATCACGAACCAGCCAGCGCCCGTCGCCGTCATCGTCAGCACCAACGCCACCTTCACCGTGGTCGCGGACGGAACCGCGCCGCTCGCTTACCAGTGGCGGCTGAACACCACGACAAATATTTTCGGCGCCACGAACGCCACGCTCACCATCACGAACGTGCAGGCCACCAACGCCGGCAATTACACCGTCGTCATCACGAACAATTTCGGCAGCGTCACGAGTTCGCCCGCTGCGCTCACGGTGAATTTTCCGCCCAGCATCACCAATCCACCGACGCCCGTCTCCGTTGTCGTCAGCAACAACGCCACATTCTCCGTCGATGCCAGCGGCACAGCCACGCTCATCTTTCAATGGCAGATCAATGGGACGAACCTTTCCTTCGGCACCGGAACTTCGCTCACCATCACGAACGCGCAGGCCACGAACGCCGGCAGCTACACCGTCGTCATCACAAATAATTTTGGCAGCATCACCAGTTCGCCCGCCGCGCTCACGGTGAATTTCCCGCCGAGCCTGACCACGCCGCCCGCATCGCAGTCCGTGCTCGTGGGCAGCAACGCCACGTTCACCTGCGCCGCGTCCGGCACTGCGCCGCTCGCTTACCAGTGGAAATTCATCTCCAACCTCGCCGGCCAGACGAACACCGCCTCCACCGTGACCAACGCGCAGGCGGGCAACGCCGGAAATTATTCCGTCAGCGTGACGAACAGCTACGGCAGCGTGACGAGCGCGGCGGCCTACTTGAACGTGGTTCCGATTCCGACCTTCGCCAGCATCCGCGTGACGAACGCCAACGTGCTGATCGGTTTCAACACCAGCACCGGCGCGACCTATTCCGTGGAAGCCAAAACGAACCTCGCGTCTGGAAGCTGGCAGGGCGCATTGACGAACCTCGCGGGAACCGGCGACTTGAAATCCGTGACCCACACCAACGGCGCGGTGAACCCGCTTCAACTCTACCGCGTCCGCGTCACCGTGCCGTAACTGGTGAAAAATGACGAATGACTAAATGCTAATGACTAAAGAATGACGAATCCCCAAATACCCCAATGGCCAGCGAGTCGGTAATAACTTGTCATTCGTCATTCGGAATTATTTCGTCATTATGGTTTAGGCATTAGTCATTGGCAGCAAGCCTGCCAAGCCGCAAACGTCACCAGCCCAATCCCCTGCTCCACCATCGCCGCCCGCACCCGCGCATCGCCCAACGTCGCGCACTCCATTTCCCGTTCGACGCGATAAACCGAATCCAATTCCCCATCCAGCCCCGGATGACAGCACAGTTCACTCACGCCCGGCGGCAGTTCGCGCAAAATTTTTAACAGCGCCTCCACGGAAATTCCTTCGTGATACGCGTAGCCCTTGTCCGATTGCCCGTAAAACGCGCCGCAATAATTCACCCGCGCATCCGCTTGCCGCAGCACCACGCCAAGTTTTTTTGCGTGTCCGGCCAAAATACTTTTCAGCGGCTCATCGTGGTGGACGTGCTGGTGCGAATCCAAATGATCTGGCCATCGCCCCATGATTTTTTGAAACGCGTCCAACTGCCGCTCCACTTCCGCCGCCACCGCGCGCTCATCCGCCAGCGGCACGACTTCGTAGGCCAGCTTCCACTCGTCATGCACGCAACGCCACTCGCACAAATCCACGTGCAGCCCCACGCCCAGTTGCGGCCGCGACTGCGCATACGCCGCCGCTTCCGCCACCGCCGCGCCGCGCACCATCAGGCTCGCGCTCGTCACGATGCCCTGCTCGTGCGCGCGGATGATGCCCGCGTTCACCCCGGCGGTGAGGCCGAAGTCATCCGCGTTGACGATGAGTGTTTTTTTAATCATGCAAACTTTGATGCGTGACGTGCGCGGCAAGTGTGGAACGCCGCTGCCTTTTCACGCATCACTTGTCACTCGTCACGATCCCCAACTTTCCCGCCAGCCGCAACGCCGTGCGCAGCCAGTTCTGCGCGTGCTTCTCCGGCGGCGACCAGTCCGCGGCCCAGCCCAGCATCTGCACGCTCAAGTGAAGCTGGCACAACTCCACCGCCTCAATCAATTCCTCCACCGTCGGCGCGCGGCGCGAAGCCAGCCCGTCGCAGTATGCCGTGACGAACCGCCGCTTCTCCGCCTCGCTCCACTCACCCGCCGTGAGCGCGGCCAAGTCCAGCACCGCCGGGCCGATGCCCGCCATCTCCCAGTCAATCGCGCACACCGGCGGCGATGCCCGGCCTTCGCGCACGATGAGGTTGCTCGCGTAAAATTCTCCATGCACAAAAGTCTGGGGCAATGCGACCAACCGCTTCACCACGCGGGAATAATTTTTCGCCAGCTTGGCGAACTGGCGCGATTCCGCCGCGCCACGTTTCTGTAAAAATTTTTCCGCACGCTTGATCCAGATGAAAAAAAAGGCGGCGTCATATTTCAGCAACGCATCGCTGGCCGGAAATTTTTTGCGCGCGACCTTGGCTTGAAATTCCGCCAGCCAGCGCGCGGCCGCATCCCAGTGCGCGAGGTCGCCCGACTGCCAGAGCAGCCGCCCGTCCACGCGTTCGAGGAACAGCCAGTGGCGTTCGAGGTGCGGCGAGTTCACCGCGCCAAGGCATTGCGCCGTGCCGCAGCGCAGCGGATTCAAAATCTTTTGATACACCTCGATCTCCCGCGCCGGGTGGTAGAGAAAATGCGGACGCACCTGCTGCGCCGTCGCCAGCACGGACGGCCGGCTGACATCCTTCAAGACGAGCCGGAGCTTTTTCCCTCGCGCCACAGTCACGTCCAGATTTTCCACCGTGTAGGAAGACGCGTAGGCGGAGAGCCGACGGCGCAATGACCGCACGCGCTGCCCGACCACCTGCTCCAATGCGGCGCGCAGTTCGTCGGCGTGAATGCGATGTCGCGTTTCGTTGCTCATGCGGCAATCCTTGCGGACGGGTGGAGAGCGCCAGCGGACTGGCGCAGTCCAGGACGCTTGCGCGACAGCGGACAGCACAATTGAACGCGGAGCGTCTTGGACTGCGCCAGCCCTCTGGCGCTTTTGCTTGGAGTTAATAGCTTCATCAGCAACCAACCATTTCCAATAATTTTTTCAAAACCTTGTCCGAGTCAAAAAACTCCACCGCGATTTCCCGCGCGCGTTTCGCGTGGCGGGCGTAGTCGGCATTCATCGCGTCAACCGCCCGCAGCACGTCGTCAATCGTGCGGAAGGCAAACAAACCCTCGCCGCACGGCAGCAGCTTCGCGAACCCGCAATCCTGCGCGATCACCGGGCGGCCGCTCGCAAGATAACAAACACTGCGGTCGCTGAACCAGCCGCAACGCGCGTTCACATACCCGCTCTTGGCGAGGCCGAACTCCGCCTTCGAGCCGCGCACAAACTCCGCGTAAGCCTGCGGCGTGTTCGCCACCCGCGCGGGGTCGAGCCGTTGCCAGCGGTTTTCATTCAGCGCGGCCAGGTCGTTTTTCTCATCCGGATGAATCGCAAGTGCGAGTGAAAATTTTTCATCGGTGAGCGTGGGCAGCGACACGAACTGCCGGAGCGAATGAACTTTCTGCCCATAGTTCACGCCGTTGAAATCAATCGAGCCGTAGCCGCGCCAGTTGGCAATGGTCGTGAGCGCGGCGTGTTTAATTTCGTGCGCGACCGGCCAATGCTCCAGCACGACTGGCTGCCACGTCTTGAGCCAGTTCAACCCGCACGTCGGCACGCGGCAGGCAATTTCTGATTTCCGATTTCCGATTTCCGATTTTTCCGAGCCGATGTTCTGGCCGATGGTGACGTGGTGCGTGTGCGCGGCGAACCTCATGTCAATTTTAGAAACGGCGTGCCAGAGCTGGTTGAACGCCGGGTCGAGGTCCAGGTAGGCGCGCACGCGAATTTTGCCGATGAGATTTTCGTCCGCGAGCATCCCGGAAATGTTGATGAGCAAATCCGCGCGGGCGGCGACGCGCTGGAGTTGTTCGTAGCTCAAGCCGAACGTCTCGCGCGTGCCGGCCAGCAGCAACGCGGATGAGTCACATAAGTCATATGCGACACATACGGACTGGAAGTAGCGCACGTTGTCCGAGCCTGCGAGCGCAATGCCGGCTGGCCGCAGCGCCGGGGCCTGCACCGGCTCCACAAAAAAAACTTCATGCCCCAGCCGCCGCAGGCCGAGGACGTATTGCAGCACCGCCCACGTCGCCCCGCCCTGCCCCGGCTCGGCGGCGATCATGCCGCTGACGATGATGGTGAGTTTTTTTTTCACGGCAGCGCGAGGCCAATTTCACCGGCGAGTTGGCGGATGATTTTATCGGAATCAAAAAACTCTTCCGCGATCCGGCGCGCGGCGGCGCAGTGCGCGGCGTAGTCGCGCGAAATTATTTCCGCGCCAGCCACGGCTTCATCCAAATTGCGAAACGACAGCAGCCCATCGCCCGTCGGCAAATGCTGGCTGAACCCGGTTTCCTGCACCAGCGCGGGGCGGCCGCTCGCCAGGTAACGCACGGTGCGGTCGCTGAACCAGCCGCTGTTCGTCTCGACGTAAATGCCCTGCGCCGGAGAAAATTCAGCGGCGGAATCCTGAATGTAGCGGCGGAACGAATCGCAGTCATGCGCCACGGTCTGCGGTTCGATGACGCGCCAGCCGTGCGCGAGCAGCGCGTCCAAATCTTTTTTATCCGCCGGATGGATTTGCAGCGCGACTTCGCAGTTTGGTTTCACGCGCTGCGGCAGCGGAAAAAAATTTCGGAACTCATGGCACTTGAGGCCGTAGGTTTTGCCGCCGTGCGTGACCGGGCCGAACGCGCCGCGCCAGCTCGCGATGGTGGTGAAGCGGTCAAACGCTTTCGGCGCGCAGACCGGCCAGTCAGCCAGCACCACGGGCGGGCGCGTGTGACGCCAGCGGATGCCGCTCGTCGGAATCGGGCAAGCCAGCGAGCCAATATTTTCGCCGATGGTGAAATGAAAATCGTGTTCCGCCAGCCGCAGGCTTGCGCCCTGCGCGTGCCAGAACTGGGTGAAACCCGGGTCATCGTCGTAATAAAGTTTGCAGCGGCAGGCGGAGAAAATTTCCGGCTGCGCGAGGTGGCCGGACAAGTTGAACAGCAGCGCAGATTCCTTGGCGCGGCGCACGAGTTCGGCGAGTGGCGGGCCGTGCAGGACTTCATTGCCCGCGAGCAGCGCAGAATTTTGCGTGAGGCCGAACTGCCCCATGACGGACTGGAAAAAGTTTATGGCAGCATCGTGAACGCCGCGCTCCGTGGCCGGCGGCAGTTGCTCGATGAAGAAAACGTCGCCGCCGAGGCGTTGAAAGCCGCGCGTCCAGCTCATGCGGCTCCACGCGTTGCCGCCGTTGCCGGGCTTGCTGGCGAGCGCGCCGCTGATGATGACGAGCGGACGTTTCATTCACTGCCATTCACGCGCCGCACGGCTTCGAGATAGGTGCGCCCGCGTTTTTGATCCGGCTCCAGATAATTTCCCTCGGCCCACTCGTTCCACGCGTTCACGAAAACGATACGCTCGGCGAACGGCTTTTTTTCCACGGATGAAATCATCTCGTCCAAACCTGCCGCGAAAAGTTCTGGCGTGGAATCCACGAACACGATGGCGTTTTTGCCGCGCCTCGGCGTGTTGTCCCAGCCGGTGAAAATGCACGGATGAAATGCGTAATCACGCTTGCGCTGGTGCATGAGCTGGCGGCCGGTGGCGTAGTCAAAAACTTTCAGGCCGCTTGCCATCACGTTCGGCATGACGCCAAGCTGCGGCTCGAAATCGAGGTTCGCGTCGAGGCCGCGCTTCGTCCAGTCATGGTGGTGATGCGAATTGATGCCGATGATATGCGGCCTGGGAATTTTTTTCTTTTTGCACGCGGCGCGGAGCGCATCCGCAAAACGTTTCGGGTCAGGCAGGTCGCCGGGACGGTAAATCGCAAACACCGGATGGCCGTCAATCCGCAGCCAGCGCGGATCGGCGAACCCTTCGGCCAGCCACGCGGCGTGGGCCTGGTCGTCTTCAACGGAATAAACCTGCTTCGCCAAAATATCCTTGTCCTCGCCGAGCCAGCGGCGCGACCACGTTTCGTTCGCCCACGCGAGGCAGAACGGAAAATCCGGCTGGCCGCTCGCAAGAATCTCGTTCACTGGCCGCTCCAAAAGCCGTTTGCCGCCGAACCAATAGTGCCAGTAGCAAAACGCCTCGATGCCGTGTTCACGCGCCATCGCCGCCTGCTGCGCGCGGACTTCCGGCACGCGCAAATCGTAGTAGCCCAGGTCAGCGGGCAGGCGCGGCTGGTCGTGGCCGGGAAACTGCGGCTCGCATTTGGCGACGTTCGTCCACTCGGTGAAGCCGCGCCCCCACCACGCGTCGTTCTCCGGCGTGGGATGAAACTGCGGCAGATGAAACGCGATGAGTCGGGCGCGGGTTTTCATTTTAGTTCAAGCGGTTTTCCTTCAACGGGGCGAGCTGGTAAATCACCGACCGGGTGCCGGTGTCCAGCCGCCGATGATGTTCGTCCAAATAATTTTTGAATTCGCCGTAATAGTCGAGGTAGCTCAAATGCCCGTCCGCACATTCATTTTGCATTCCGGCCTCGGCAATCATCCGCCGGATGATTGCCGCCGCCGCGCGCGCCTCCGCCCCCAGCACCCGCCAGCCCGCGCACCCGGCCAGGTCCACCGGCTGCTGCAAAAATTTTTCACCCGGAAACGGCGCCATCGCCTGCAGCCGGCCAACAATTTTTTCGCGCGCCCCGGCCAGATTTTCCTCCAGGCACGCGGCGCAGAGCGACTGGGTGGAATCCGTTCCGGGGACGATGATGAAATCCACCGCCGCCCCCTGCCCGCAATCATCGCACGGCGCGGTCAAATTGATTTCCTGAACGCCACCGGCCGGCAGCCGCGCCCGTTGCGGCCAGGAAGCCATGCAGATCAAAACTTCCACGCCCCGCGCCGCCGCCGCCAGCCACGCCGGGGCGATTTCCGGCGCGAAATAATGCGCCTCCTCAAACGCCGCGAGCGAACCCGCCGGCAGCGTCGCCAGCATTTCCACCGCCGCGCCCGTGGCCATGAAATGATCCAGCGGACAAATGATTCCCGGCTGACGGCAGCCGATGAGCCGCTGCGCTGAAAAATTTTCCCGCGCCCGCAGCCACGGCGATTCCGCGCACGCAAACGTCGCGACCGCGCGCCCGGCGGCGCGCGCGGCGTTCACGGTTTCGATGAGCCGTTTCGATTTGCCCGAACCGGGCAGCCCGCCCAGAATGGTCAGCGGCCGCGCCAGTTCCGGCAGCACCAGGGCGGCGGAGCGAACGGGCGTGGCGTTCATGTTTTCGGTTCCATTTTCGCGCCCGGCTTGATGCCAACGAACAGATCGCGCGACACGCCATGCTTTTCTCCGGCGGGAAAAACGCGCACCTCGGCGAAGCCGCCTTTTTCGTGCATGATATTTTCCACCCATGCGCGGTCAATGTTGATGGGCAGCTTGTCTTGGTATTGCGCCTCCGCCGAATAACCCATCTCGATGAAACACACGCGGCGCGTCTTGGCGAACAGCCATTGCAGACAATCAATGCCGCGCGACGCATTCGTCTGGATCATCAGCCATTGAAAAATGGCGAACGCGGAAGTCACGTCAAACCTCCGCGCCTGCGAATCGCGCAGATAATCATACGCATCCTGCGCGACAAACACGTTGCGGTCGCGCCACAAAAATGAATCCATCATCTGCGCCAGCTCAATATCCACCGCCACGACGTCCTCGCCTTCGCAATGAAAGCCCAGTTGCCGCAAGTGATGACAGAAGAAGCCGGTGTTGCAACCCACGTCGAGATAACTCATGCCGCCCGCTTTTATTTCCGCGAGCAAATCCAGTTCACGGAAAATCCCGGTCATGATTTCCACGCGCCGTTTGGAATCTGGCCGCAGCACGTTCCAGCCGTCACATTCGGGAATTTCCACCGGTTGATAAATCGTTCGCTCGCCCGGATACGGCGCCTGGGATTGCAGCCGTTCCACGATCTGCCGCCGCGCGTCCGCCGTCAGTTTTTGCCGGCAGGGTTCGCACAGTGACTTCGTCGCATCCTGCCCCGGCACGATGATGAACGTGGTGGCGTCGCCCGTTTTGCACTGCTCGCAGGGGGTGAGAAAATGCGTCTCCGCGCGCGGCTGCCCCCGCAGCCGGTCGCGCTGCGGCGCGGACGGCATGCACGCCAGCACCTCCACGCCGCGCGCCGCCGCCGCCAGCCACGCCCCGGCGATTTCCGGCGAGAAATAATGCGCCTCCTCAAACGCGGCCAGCGTGCCCGGTTCAAGCGACGAAAGAATTTCTATCGCCTCCGCCGTGGAAACAAAATGATCCAGCTTACAGGTGAGTCCCGGCTGGCGGCTGCCGAGAATCCGTTGCCGCGCCACCGAATCGCGCTCCCGCATCCACGGCGATTCATTGCACGCGAACGTCACGGCCGGCAACTTGGCGGTGTGCGCGGCGTTGACCAGTTCAATGAAGCGTTTCGATTTGCCGGCCCCGGGCGGGCCGAGAAACACGGATAACGCCTTGGGAGAAGTTGTTTTGGAATCGCTCATTTGATTTTCGCTTTCAGCCGTTTTGCCACCCGTTCAATGTGCCGTCCGCGCTTGGTCGCCTCCAGATACGCGAGGCCGTTTTTCAAATCCGGTTCCAGGTGCGCGCCCTCGGCCCACTCGTTCCACGCGTTGAGAAAAACCACGCGCTGATTCGCCGGACGCGCCGCCGCGCGCCCGACCGCCGCGCGCAGCCATTGCTCGTAGGCGGCGGGCGTGGCGTTGTGCAGCACCCACGCCGCGTCGCCGCGCCGCGCGGAATTATCCCACGCCGGGCAGACGGTTTCGTAGCGCAGATAATCCACCGGTTTGGGATTCGCCAGCACCGGCCACGCCTGCTGGTAGTCGAACACGCGCAATTTTTCTTGGCCGGGAATTTTAATCTCCGCGCCGGAATTTCCGAGCGTGGTGAACTGCGGCGCGAACAAAATTTTCCCGTCGAAGCCAACCTGCGTCGCGTCCCAGCCTTCGTCCCAGCCGGTCTCGACGGTCAGCAAATAAATTCCCGGCAAGCCCGCCGCCGCCACTTCGCGCCGCCACGTTGCCACCGTGCGCGCCGGGTCGGGCAAGTCGCGGCCTTGATACACGACGAACACCGGCTTGCCTGCGATGCGAATCGCGCGCTCGTCCGCCAACGCCGGAATGAGCCAGCGAATATGATTCACGTCATCCTCCGGCGAATACGTCTGCGCCTGCAAAACATTTTCCGCCTGCCCGTCCCAGCGTCGCGACCACGGCTCGTTCGCCCAGCAGAGGCAGAATGGAAAATCCGGCTCGCCGCTCGCGAGCACTTCGTTGAACGGACGTTCCAGCAGCCGCTGGCCGCCAAACCAATAATGGTAGTAGCAAAAACCGTGGACGCCGTGCGCGCGGGCGAGCGCGGCCTGCGCGGCGCGGGTCTCGGCGAGGCGCAAATCGTAGAAGCCGAGGTCGCCGGGAATTTGCGGCTGCTGATGGCCGGCGAACGCAGGCTGGGCGCGACCGACGTTCGTCCACTCGGTGAAACCTTCGCCCCACCACGCGTCGTTTTCGGGAATGGGATGAAACTGCGGCAGGTAAAACGCGATGAGCCGCACATCGGAAAGTTCCCTGATGATTTTCTTCGCGGGCATCGCCGGACGTTTCACGCGCAAATCAAACAGCACGCACGTCGCCTCGTCGCGGGCAGCCTCGGCGTAGTGCGTCGCGAGGTGCGCGGCCAATTCCTTGTAGTGATCCAGCCACCAGAGCGACGTGCTGGGCAGCAGCAGAAATTCCCCGCCGCGTTTGCGCGCGGCTTCAAGCAGCTTCACCGCGTCCGCGCCGTTCTCGGGATGGTAGCCCGCGTAGCCGCCTTTGCTGTCCTGCGGAAAATGTTGCCCGGCGCAGCCGTTCAACTTGAGCAATTCGTTATCGCCTTTGCTGACCACGATGACCTGCGGCAATGGAGCGCGGGCTTCAGCCCGCTTCAACGTGCGGTCAGACGGCGGGCTGGAATTTTTCGGGCGGCCTCCAGCCCGGAAGTTGAAGCGGCGTGAACGCCGCGCTCCGTCCGCGGCATTGGCCGGCAAATGCTGCTCCACGAACCGGCGGATGTCCTTGATGATCTCGCCGTATTGCTGCTTGTCCACGCGCACCGGCGCAGCGGACGTAATTGCCACCGGTTGTTTCAAGGTGATTTTCAGCGGCGCAATTTTCGCGGCCGCAATCGCAGCCTGCAACTGCCGCCGCACCGCGTCGCGCCCGTGCGTGGCGAGCAGATGTTCCCGGCCTTGCGTGGAAAGTTTTTGCCAGAGCAAATCGTCGGTGAGTAATTTTGCAATGGCGGCGGCGAAAAATTTTCCCTCGTCCGCAACCAGAACGTGTTCGCCGTCCACGAGGCCAAAACCCTCGATGCCGCACGTCGTCGAGACAGCAGGCGTGCCGGCGACAATCGTCTGGAGCAGCTTGCGTTTCGTCCCCGCTCCGAACCGCAGCGGAATCACCGAGAGCCGCGCGCGTTCGAGATACGGCAGCACGCTCGGCACCCAGCCGACCATCTGCACCTGCGGCAGGCCGTCCGCGAGTGCGCGGATTTCATCCGTCATGCCCTCGCCCAAAATGTAGATCGGATGCCGCGCCGTCAGCGCCGGATTAAGCTGCGGCAAAACTTCTTTGCACAAAAATTCCACCGCGCCGATGTTCGGCACATGGCGGAACGAACCCATGAAAACAATCCCGCGCCGCTCGGCCAGCGGCAGCGGCGCGTCCGCCGTGCGTTCCAGATCCGCGACCGCGTGCGCGAGGCCGGGCTGCGAAATAAAATCATCCACCAGCAACGCCTCCTTGCGCGACACCGTCAGCACCGCGTCGGCGGCGGCGTAGGCGTTCAACTCGCGCATCGTGTCCGAGCCGTAGCCGCCCGCGAGTGCGCCGACATTTTTTTTATCCGCCGCCTTCTTGAAAATTCCGCGCGCCACGCGCAGGAAATGCAGGTCCACCGAATCCACAATGATGCGCGTCGGCGGCGAAACTTTTCGCAACGCGGGCAGATACGTTTCCGCCACCGGCCAGAACGCGAGCAACGCCACGTCGAATTTCAACATGGCAAACAATTCTTCCGCCTTCGTCAGCCGCCCGTCGAAAACCGCCACGCCCAGCTGCTGCAAGAGGCGCGTGTAGCGCGGCGACGGTGTCCACTTCTGCGCGAGGAACGTCACGCTCCAGCCGTCTTCGAGGAGCAGCTCGATCAAATCCAAGATGCGCTTCGAGCCGCTGTCGCGGTCGAACTCCGGCGGGTTGTAGGCGGCCACGAGGACGCGTTTCGGATTGCGCCACGCGAGCGATTTCAGCGCGGCGTGATTTGACCAGCCCGGATGCGGCGGCTGAAGCTTCAACGCCTCGGCGTGGCGCGCGAGAAATTTTTTCTGGTTGATGACCTGGTAGCGCTTCATCCCGCGCGCCGTGTCCGTGCCCGCGGTTCCGCCTTCGCGATGGATGACCGCGCTCTCCGGCTGGAAATAAACTTTCAGCCCCGCCGCGCGCACGCGGAAACAGTAGTCCGTGTCCTCGTAATAACCGGGGCGGAACTCCGCGTCGAAGCCGCCGAGTTTTTGAAACGTCGCGCGCCGCGTGGCGAACAGTGCGCCGGAACAATAATCCACCTCGCGCAAAAAACTAAACTGCGGCGCGGTGAGATCGGTGTCCGCGCGGCCATAATTCATCGCCGAGCCGTCGCGGAACACCACGCCGCCCGCCTCCTGAAACGTGCCGTCGGGAAAAATTAATTTGCCGCCGACCACGCCTGCGTCCGCGCGGTCGCGGAACGTTTGCAGCAGCGGTTCCAGCCAGCCGGGCAGCAGCACGAGGTCGTTGTTGAGGAAGATTAAAATTTCACCCGTCGCCGACGCCGCGCCGTGGTTGCACGAATCCACGAAGCCCAGGTTCTTTTTGTGGCGGAAAATTTTCAAGCGCGGCTCGCGGCGGGAAAAATTTTTCAACATCGCCGCCGTGCCGTCCTTGGAGCAATCGTCCACCACGATGACCTCGCAGCCGACATTTTTCGGCAGCGTTTCAAACAGCGAACGCAAACACGCCGCCGTCATCGCCTCGCCGTGGTAGCACGGCATGACGATGGCGACGCGCGCGGCAGTGGCACAGGCTTCCAGCCTGTGTGTTTCAGATTTCGTCCCCGAATCCTGCAAGATCAGCGACGGCTCTGGTTTCGGACAGAAACTCACAGGCTGGAAGCCTGTGCCACTAAAACCCGGCTTCCATTCCACGGAAAGTTTTTGCGCGGCGTGGTCCAGCCGGAGGACCGCCGCGCGCGCGACGCGATGCGCCTCGCCCAGCGCCACCGCGTCGCTGGACGCCGTGATGACAAAATCCGCCGTGCCGTTGAGATACGGCAACGCCCCGTGCCCATGCGGCTTGAAGACCGCGCAGTCCGGCAACAGCCCTTCCCAGTGCGGCCCGGAAAACCAGTCCAGCACCACCGGCTCGCGTTCGGCGGCGGTGCGAAATTCAGCGGCGATGGCCGCGAATTGCGCCGCCAGATTTTTCGCGCCCGCTTTCGGTGGCCGGATGAGCGACCAGATTTTGCCCGTGTCCGCCACGTCGGCCACGACGCGGCAATGATTGTTCAGATGCCGGAACAGCGCCGGATAATGGCCCGCCCACCAGTGGAACGTCTGCGGCAGGACAAAAAATTCCGCGCCCGCCGCGCGGTTCGCCGCCAGTTGCACGAGCGCGGGCAGTTCGGCGCGCGGATCGTTCCCGGCATAACCGCCATCCGCTGCGTGTGGAAAATGCGCGGCCTGGGTGGAAAATTTCAGCAGCTTCGCATCCCCGCGCGTGACCACGAGCGCCGCCGCCCGGCGCGGAATGTGCCGCGCACATAATTTTTGCAGCCGCGCCGCCATCGCCTGATAGGCGTGCTGCGCCGGCGTGAGCGCCTCGCGCGCCGTCTGCTCGGCGAGCTGGGTGCGCAACATTTCCAGCCGCGCTTGTTCCCGCGCCAGCGCCGCCTCCTGCCGCGCCATGAGCCGGGCCAGATTCGCGGCGGTGAATTTATTTTTTGGAATTCGTTTCACAGATGGCTCCCCAGATTCAATCGCTTTTCCCCGCGCCCCGCAAGCGATAGACACGCCCCGTGGCTTTCACGGCGGCCAGCAATTTCGCATGGCGGCGGAGATGCGCGTGGAATTCCGGGTAATGTTTGAGCCACCACAACGCGGGCTGCGGGATGACGAGGTGATTGCAGGGCGGCGAAAGTTTTTTCAGCGCGGCGACGGCGGCTTTTCCATCCGCCGGATGATGCCCGGCGTAACCGCCGCTGGCCGACTGCGGAAAATGTTGCGCCGCGCGGCCACCGAGTTCCAATAAGGCGCCATCGCCTTTGCTGACCACGAGAATTTTTGCGCCGCGCGGCACGACGCGATTGACGAGCTGGCGGAGCTGCCCGCGAAGCCGCTCGTAAGCGAGCGCGGGCGAGGCCGGCGTTGCGCCGCCGAGTTCGGCGCGCAGCTTCGTGACGTCGCGCGTGAGGCCGGCGACTTGACGCGACTTGGCCGCGAGATTTTTTTCCAGCGCGGAATTGCGGCCCGTGTCCACGACCGCCAACGCCGGCGAAATTTTTAGGTGCAACGGGAACTGGCCTTCGTAGTTCACGCCCAGCAAGCCGTCGGCGAGAAAAAATTTCAAGTCGTCCGGCTGAACTTTCGCGAGCCAGCGCTGGCGGTAGCGCGCGACGTTGGGCTGGTCGTGCTTGAACCGGTTGGGCGAGACGGATTCCAAATGCTGCACCACGCTGTCGGCGCAGTAATGAATCTCGTGGCCGCGTGCGCCAAGTCGCAGGCAAAAATCCACGTCTTCGAAGCCGTTGCGAAATTTTGCATCAAACCCGCGCGCGGCGGTGAAAATATTTTTCCGCACGAGCATCGCGGCGGCGGTGACGATTTGGAAGCGGCGCGATCGGCGCACCGCCGGATGCGCCGCCGGGAAACCTGTGTAGATGTGGCGCGGATACTTGTCCTGACAAATGATGACGCCCGCGTGCTGCACCGTGTCGTTCGGGTAGAGCAGCTTCGCGCCGACGACGGCGGCGCGCGGATTTTTCTCCGCGTAGTTCACCAGCGCCGCCAGCCAGCCGCGCTGCGGGATCGTGTCGTTGTTCAGGAAGATGAGGAATTTTCCGCGCGCGGCTTTCGCGCCGTCGTTGCAACTTTTTGCGAAGCCGGAATTTTTTTTGTGCGTGACGACTTTGATCTGGTCGCCGAACGTCGCGAGCATTTCCGCCGTGCCGTCCGTCGAAGCGTCGTTGACGACGATGATTTCCGTAGTGGCACAGGCTTCCAGCCTGTGAGTTTCTTTTTTTGCACCTGACTTTTTTAGAACACACAGGCTGGAAGCCTGTG
>JAYVQV010000500.1:0-16752 GCA_043776855.1 Limisphaerales bacterium
GTTGCGGTCTGGCTCCCTCGCCCCGCGAGGCACGAGCGGGGAGAGGGCTGGGGAGAGGGGATTTTAATTTGGCAAACCATGGGCCTCCTCTCCCCTGTCCATAGCCGCTGTCGCTGCTCCTCCTCCGAGGAGGAGAGGGAGTGGCATCCAGCGCGATGCACAACCGGGTCAAGCTGCACCCCGCCAACTTTGGGCTTTGAACTTCGCGCTTTGGACTTAATCTTGCCGCCATGTTTCGTCCTTGCATTGATTTGCACGAAGGTAAAGTGAAGCAAATCGTCGGCGGCACGCTCACGGATGCCGGCGCGCGCACCAACTTCGTCTCGGAAAAATCCGCCGCGTGGTTCGCGGAAATTTACCGGCGCGATGATTTGCCGGGTGGCCACGTCATCATGCTCGGCGCCGGCAATGAAGCCGCCGCCCGCGCCGCGCTCGCGGCCTATCCCGGCGGACTGCACATCGGCGGCGGCATCAATGCCGTCAACGCGCGCGAGTGGCTGGACGCGGGGGCCTCGCACGTCATCGTCACGAGCTGGGTTTTTCGCGCCGGCCGCGTGGACTGGGCGCGACTGGAGGAACTCGTCAAAATAATTGGCCGGGAAAAACTCGTGCTTGATTTAAGCTGCCGCCTGCGTGATGGAAAATATTTTGTCGTCACCGACCGCTGGCAGAAGTTCACCGAACTGGAAGTGAATGTGAAGACGTTGCAAAAATTTTCAAAATACAGCGCCGAGTTTCTGATTCACGCCGTGGACGTGGAAGGTTTGTGCCGGGGCATTGACCGGGAGCTGGTTTCGCTGCTCGGCCAGTCCGCGCCCATCCCGACGACTTACGCCGGCGGGGCAAATTCCCTGGCGGACCTGGAGGCCGTCACGAAACTTGGCCTTGGAAAAATTGATCTCACCATCGGGTCCGCCCTGGACATCTTCGGCGGCAGCGGCGTGACGTATGCGGAGTGCGTCGCCTTCAACCGGCGCGGCCAACAGTCAGCGCCGAAGAGTTGATGGCTTCGGATCAACCCGAATTCCGAAGTTGAAACCAAGGTGCGGCCGCGAGTGGCGTGGTAGCGGCGGGCATCCTGCCTGCCGTAGAGCCGTGGCTTCCAGCCCGGCGGAAAAAAACGTCGCCCAGCGTCGGGCGCTGGAAAAAATCCACAGCCACTTTCAAATCCACGCCCACTCCGGGCGGCTGGAAGCCGCCCTCTACGGCAGGCAGGATGCCTACCGCTACCCGAACTTTGGTATTCGGGATCAACCCTTGATGATGGTCGCTCCGGCAGCGGGACGCGAACTGAAGATGGTGGCTTCGAGGCCGGTTTTCATTTTGTAATCAGCGGCGATTTTCTTCGTGATGTTTTCAACGGCACTCGCTTTCACCAACGCCACGCAGCAGCCGCCGAAGCCGCCGCCAGTCATGCGGCAGCCGTAAATGCCGCCTTGATAGCCGATGTCTTCGGCGATCTCCACGACGATATCAAGTTCCTTGCAACTCACTTCGTAGTCATCGCGCAACGCGGCGTGGCTGGCATACATGAGATTGCCCACGGCCGGCCAGTTGGAATTGCGGACGCCTTCCGCCGCGTGAGTCGTGCGCTCGATCTCGCCGATGACGTGGCGGGCGCGACGGAAAACAAGCTCGCTCAACTTGCCTTTATTTTTCTCCAACTGGTCGGCGGTCACATCGCGCAGAGATTTTACGCCAAGATTGCGCGCAGCTTCTTCGCATTGCGCGCGACGTTCGGCGTATTCGCCGCCGGACAATTCGTGCTTCACGTTCGTGTTGATGATGAGCAGCGCCACGGACGGGTCGCTCATCGGCACGAGTTCCGTTTGGCGCGTGCGGCAATCGAGCAGGAGCAAATGGCCTTCGCGTCCAAGCGCGGAAATGAATTGATCCATGATGCCGCACGGGACGTTCGCGAAATCATGTTCCGCCTTCTGCGCGAGCAACGCTTTTTCAATTGGGTCGATTGTCTTGCCGGTGACGGCTTCAATCAAAGTAGCGGTGCAAACTTCCAGCGCCGCGCTGCTGCTCAAGCCGCTGCCGAGGGGAACCGTGGAATGCACGAGCACGTCGAGACCGCCGGGATTGACGCCGCGCGCTTGGAAGCCGGCGAAAACGCCGCGCGGATAATTGCCCCACTTGGGCGAGGCGGGCTTGATTGGCTGCGACAGGTCAACCGTCGCCGCGTCCGGCTGCGAGGTGCTGCGGAGAGTGACGATGCCTGCGCCATCGGGACGTTTGTCCGCCGCCATGATGGTGTAAAACTCAATGGCCATCGGAAGCACGAAGCCGTCGTTGTAATCGGTGTGTTCACCGATGACGTTGACGCGGCCCGGCGCCGCGGCGATGTAGCGCGGCGCGCGTCCGTAGGTTTTTTGAAATTCAGCGGTGATGAACGTGGTCAGTTCTTTGAGCGTCATAAAAAATTAGTGGCACAGGCTTCTAGCCTGTGAGTTGAAGTCAGGCAAATGAAACACACAGGCTAGAAGCCTGTGCCACTTCAGTTTGCCGGCGGATTTTTTTTGCCGCTCATCGCACCGACGAGCATGAAGATTCCAAACACGAGGAGCACTGCGCCCCAGATGAGGTTGATGTTGATGCCGAGCGAGACGGACTGGTCACCCTTGACGAGTCCGAACAACGCGAGCAACGCACCGATGAGGGTGAACATGAGGCCAATCGGCCAGCGGATATCGAGTCCCATAATTTTTTTTTTGGTTTTAAGTTTCAGTTCAGGGTTTCAGCGGTTCACCAGAAAATGAAGTTCAAGATGATGCACACAATGAGCAGCACCGTGCCGACGACGGCGGGCCGTTGCCAGACGGGCTGGTTGTTGTCCACGATCTTGGGCGTGAGCGAATAGACGAGGCCTTTCAAATCCGAGTCGGATTTCATGGACTTCGTGGCGAGCGAAATCACCAGTGTCAGGGTGAAGCAGGCGATAAAGGCAAAAGCCGCGAGCCAGAAGTTCTGCGCCATTTCGCTCGGGAACGTGCTGACGATTTTGATGTAGCCGCCTTTCAAACCGGGCGCGTTGCCCTGCGCGATGGTCAGCGCGTGGAAGATTGCCGAGCTAGTGATGCCGCCGAACAATCCGAGGAAAGCGCCCGTGGCCGTGGTGCGTTTCCAGAACATGCCGAGCAGGAACGTCGCGAAGAGCGGCGCGTTCACGAAGCCGAACACGAGCTGAATGATGTCCATGCAGTTGTTATACATCGAGGCGAAGTAAGCCGCACCGATGCTCAACAAGATACCGACGACCGTGATGGCTTTGCCCACCCACAAGTAATGCATATCGCTCGGTTCTTTTGGAGTAATCACAACATCTTCAACGGTTCCATCTTTATGAGAAATTGTGCATGCGCGAGGCACATCAACAAATTTTCTGCGAAAACTTTGATACAAGTCGTAGGTGAAAACGGTGTTGAACGCCGTCACGTTACCCGCCATGCCGGACATGAATGAGGCCAGCAAGGCGGTGAGCGCGAGGCCGAGCAGACCGGCGGGGCAGTATTTTTTCACGAGCGAAAGGATGACGCCGTCGTAATCATTTTCCGCGATGCTGTTGTAAAGGCCGGTTTGAATTTGCACATCGGTCAGCTTGCTCGTGCCGTTGGCGGTGACGAGCGAAATTATTTTGTTGCTGTCAATCTTCGTGCCGAGCGCTTCGCCAACCGTCTTCACGGCGGCGGCGGGTTCGGAAATGCTCGTGGCTTTCACGATGGCGATGGCCTTGTCGTAATTCGCCTGCGCCACCACCGGCGGCGGGATGCGATAATCTTTGCTCGGCATCGTGGTCAGCGCGGCGGCGATCATGCCGGGAACGATGACGAGGAACGGAAAAAACATTTTCGGCACGGCGGCGACGAGCGGCGTGTTGCGCGCGGCGTTCATATTTTTCGCGGCCATCGCGCGTTGCACGACGAGGAAGTTGGTGCACCAGTAGCCGAAGCTTAACACGAAGCCGAGGCCGAAGATCATCGCGAACCAATCTACGCCCATCGGATTATGTGCTGGGCCGGCAAGCACAGGCTGCCACGCGCTCGTCCACGCGTTTGTGGCGTAGGTCGTGCCAGCGTCCTTGAGGTAGAGCGCGGAGGGATTCGTCGCCACCACTTGCAACGAGCTATTCATCTTGTCCCAGCCGCCCACGTCTTTGAGGCCGAGATAAACGACCGGCGCGAAACCGAGGACGATCATGAAGAACTGGAGAACTTCCGTGTAAATGGCCGAGGTGAGTCCGCCTTTCAAAACGTAGAGCAGCACGACGCCGGAACTGACCCACAGCGCGACGTTGTAATCCCAGCCCAGCA
The DNA here is from genome assembly GCA_043776855.1 of Limisphaerales bacterium. Classification (GTDB taxonomy): domain Bacteria; phylum Verrucomicrobiota; class Verrucomicrobiia; order Limisphaerales; family UBA11358; genus UBA11358. The sequence goes on from JAYVQV010000500.1 coordinate 4,317, forward strand.
ACGCGTGCAATAATTTCGCCAGCGCGTTCATCGAAATGCCGGAAGCGAAAATTGTCATCACGGCGAAGGCGACGGAGTTCAACGCGCGGACGCGTTCGTCGAAACGCATCTTCAAGTATTCAGGAACGGAGCGCGCCTTGGAGCCGTAATAAAACGGCATCATGAACACAGCGAGAAAGATCATCGCGGGAATCGCGCCGACCCAATAGAAGTGCGCGGTGCTGATGCCGTATTTCGCGCCGCTCGCGGCCATGCCGACGAGTTCGAGCGCGCCGAGGTTCGCCGAAATAAACGCGAGGCCGGTGACCCAGGTGGGAATCGAACGGGCGGACGTGAGAAAATCCGCCGAGGTTTTCATGTAGCGTGAAAGCGCCCAGCCGATTCCGATGACAAAAGCGACGTAGGCGATGAGGATGGTGTAATCAATCCACTGAAGTTGGATGGCTTGCATAGTGTGTGGCGTGATTAAACTTTTTTTTGGCGACGGTGTCAATTTGATTGGCGGAAATCAAACTCACGTTTTTGTGTGATTGACAAATCGGGCGGGAACAGCGGCGCAATAAGTTCCGGGCATTTCGCCCGCCGGTAGTGTTCCTAATTTGCGGAGCGCGGCTGTCCCAGCCGCAGCGCGTAATAAAAATCCGTTGCGTCCTTTGCAAAAAGAACGTGCTGCGGTGAGGACACCCGCGCTCCGCGCAAATTCGGAGCGCGGGTCTATGACCCGCAGCCACTTGGTTTGCAAACCGCCGCGCTGCGGCTCACAGAGCCGCGCTCCGCGCAAATTAGGACACTGCCCGTCCGCCTTGGCGTTTGCTTTTCATCCGCTGATATGTTTTATTCTGGCCGCTTAATTTTTATGCCTACTACCATTGAAACGAAAACGAACGAATTGTGCGAAGCCATCCTGAAGGAAATCCATTCCGGCGGCATCCGCACGCGCATTGACACTTTCATGTCCGACGCCACGGCGCGCGGCGCTTACGAGACGCTGATGAGCCGCGGTCAGGCGCTCCAGGAAAAACAGCACCACGGCGCACCGCTCGACCCGACGGAAATCGCTGCGTTTGAAAAAGACCGCGACGCGCTGCTGAAAAATCCCGTCGCCGCTGGTTTTCTCGACGCGCAGGAAGAAATGCACGAGCTGCAAAGCACGGTAAAGAAGACCATCGCCAAGACGATTGAACTCGGTCGCATCGCGACGGCGGATGATCTGGCGGAAGGCGGTTCCTGCGGCTCGGGCTGCGGCTGCCACTGAAATATTTTTGGATTCAAAAAAAACGGTGCAGGAATTTTTCCTGCGCCGTTTTTTTATTTCGGAGCGCGGACGGCTCGTCCGCAAGTTTGAGTTTCACCGGGAGTCAAAATTATTCCTCGCATCCTTGGCGGTCTTGGCGTGAGGCATTTTTGGGGATGAAGGTTCAAGCATGAACTTGCGGGCGGGCCGCCCGCGCTCCGTTTCGTTTCACAAAAAAACCGGCGGACGTTGGCACGTCCGCCGGTTTGATGAATTCAATTTCTGCTTACGGATAAACCATGCGGTAGAACACCGCGCCGTTGGCGGCGTTGATGGGGTTGGTCACGGCGTTGACGGTGGCGGTGTTCGGCACGTCCACCCAGTTGGTGCGGAGGCCGAGGCCGAGGCCGTTCGTCTGCGCCTGCAAACGCCAGCCGATATGATCAGCGGGCCAGGTCATTTCCAGATTGCTGCCATTGACCTTCACGATGAGATTCGTCCGGCCAGTGTTGACGCCGGGGATGACTTGGATGGTTCCATTCACGGCCAGCTTGTTCGTCCAAACGGCACCGCCGCCGGTGACGGTCATCGCGGCGCCGTTGCTCATGGCTTTGTTAAAGAGGGTGAAGGTGTCGCCCACTTGCAATGCCGCGCCGAGGTTGGTGACGGTGATCGTGCCCGTGCCGGACGCATTCGTCAAAGTGCCGGTGACGGAAACCTGATCGCTCGATGAACCGGCGCGGTTGAGGCGGAAGAAGCCACCGCCATTCGTGAAGGTCAAGTTGCCGCCGATGACGAGCGTGCCGATGCCGGTGGAGGCGCCGCCGCCGATGCGGGCGTTGTTGGTGACGAGCACTGAACTGCCGATGGTGCCGGAGCCGGCGAGTGTGCCGACGCTGACCGTGGTCAGGCCAGTGTAAGTTTCAGTTCCGTTGAGATAGAGCGTGTTCGTGCCGATCTTGATGAGGCCGATGCCCGCAGCGCCATCAGAAATGTTTCCGCTGAAGGTCGTGGCGGCGGTGTTGTTGGCGGAGAAAGTGCGGGCAACGGGCGTGCCCTGCATATCCACACCGGCGAGGTTGATGTCACTGGTGAGCGTGAGGTTGTTCGTGCCGCCAATCACCAGGGTGGCGTTGTTCGTGCCGCTGGGATACTGCACGAGGTTGGTGATGGTGCGAGCGCCGCCGGAGGCGAAGATTGTCCCGGTGCCGGTGTTGCCAGCGGCCGCACCGTTTTCAAGGGTGAGGTTGATGGGGCCGGAGCCAAGGGCGTTGTCATGGCCGAGGCCGACCGTGCCAGCGGTGAAGGTGGAGCCGCCGGCGTAAGAATTGGAGGCGTTCAAATAGCAGGTTCCGTTGCCGCGCGAAATGAAGCCGGCCTCGCCGGAGATTTCAGCGTTGTAGGATTGCGAGCCGCTGCCGCCGTAGTAGGCGAACACCGTGCCGTTGTATTGGGCCTGGTCGCTGGGGTTGCCGTTGATGACGAGCTTGACGCTGGTGGAAGTGTTGGTTCCGTATAACCGGTAACGGCTCAAGATGGCGGTGCTCTGGGGTTTGAGCGTGAGAATTTTGCCCGCCGTGCCAGTGATGTTGCCAAGAACGACACCGGCAAAAGTTCCCGTGCCGTCAAACTGGATGGTGGCGTCGTCCTTCACGATCAAGTCGTTCGGGATGCCGACGGTGGCGCTGCCGGTGGTGCCGATTTCCAGCAAACCCGGCGCAGTTTGTCCGGGAGTGGCAAGCGTCAGCGGGCCGCTGCCAAGGCCGGGGAAGGTCGAGAACGTGTCAATGGCCGTGGGAGAGGTGTTGCTGATGGTCGTGCCGCCGGAGAAGGTGTTGTTCAGGCCGTTGAATTGCATATTGGCGGCGGAGTTGATGAGGAGGGAGCCAGTGCCAGCGAAGACGCCGGAGCTGTTGAATGCGTATGCCGTGTTGCCGGTGATGGTCCACTTGGACGCGCTCAAGAAGCTGCCCGTGAGGCTCACGCTGGCCTGCGCCGCGCCGGTGTCGTCAAATGTCACGGCATCGCCGTAGTTGAAGTTGGTGGCGTTGACGCCATCCGTCCAGTTGGGGGACGTGTTGACATCCCAGAGGTTGCCTGCGCCGGACCAAGTCAGGTTTTTCACACGCGTCAGGGTGAGTGAATTGGTGACGGTGTTGACGCTGAGGTTGCCTGCACCGGAGACCAGGCAGAAATAGCCGTTCGCGCCGGACAACGCGTCGCCCACGTTGGCGTTGTTGATGAAGAGCGTGGAGCCAGTCGCACCGGAAATGTTCGCGTTGTTGGCCAGGTTCGTGCCGTTGCGCTTCCACTGGTAGGTCACGTTCACGCCCGTCGCCGTGACGTTGAAAAAGCAGGAACCGTTGGTAGCCACAGTCACCGCCACCGGCTGCGAGCTGATGGTTGGCGGGGTGGCGACCGGCGTGGCAACGCCTTCAATTTTGATTGAGGAAATTTCGATGGTCGTCGCCGCCGTGTTGGCCGTCGCGCGCCAGCCGATGGCCAGTGCGTCAAAACCGGAGGTGAGCAGCGTGGCATTGGTGGCGATGCCGCCGAAGTTCGTGACGGTGCCGGTGGTGGAATAGAGGGTGTTGCTGATGGTGAGGCTGCTGGCATCGTTTGTGAGGAGCGTGATGACCAAGACGTTGGTATAGACCGCGCCGGCACCGGAAGTCAGAACCGTGGTGGACAAAACCGCTGAACCAATGCCCGCGCTGCCCGAGTAGCTGGAGGAACCGCTGCCGTTCGAGATCAAGTCCTGATTTCTCCCGTCGGTGATCGGCGTGCCCAACGTCAACTGGTTGGGGCGGGTCAGCAGACGGTGCGAGCCGGCGTTGTATTGCACCAGCGCCGCGTAGCCCTGCCAGTTGGCCGCGCCGTTGGTAATGGAAGGTGTGCCTGCGGTGGTGGCCGTGCCGTTCAAACCACCGGCGACCGGCTTGGACTGGGCGCTGTTATACAAACCAAACCCGAGCGAGCTGCTCTGTGTCAACAGGCCGGAAGTGTTGGTGAACACCACCGTCATCTGGATGTAGTCGCCATTGGCGGTAAGCGAAACGGCGTTGGTGGAAAACAGCGCCTCCACTTCCGTGCTGCCGCTGGTCGTCGCGCCGATGCCGAACTTGAGGTCATTGGTTGTGAGCGACGCGCCGACCCAAGCCTTGGATGAGGCGAGCTGGTAGGCGGTGTTCGTCGGCGTGGGGTTCGCCGGCGTCGTGTTCGTCAAGGTGCTGCCGTTGGCGAACGTGTCGTTGAAGAACACGGTGGCGTGGCTGGCAACGACGGAGGCGAACAGTGCCGCGAGCGCGAGATGGAGATGAGCATTGCGTTTCATAGGATGAGACGGGAACAGTTTCGGGTTGGTTTGCGGAACGGGGATTAAATTCTGAGAATAAAAATCTCAAGGCTGCCAAGAATACATGAGAAAGCGCTCATCTGACTGATCGAAAGTAGTAGAGTTGAAAATGCCGTTCGCATTAAAAAGAATTGGCATTTGAGCAGCCTGCTGCCAACGGACATGGCCATCAGGAAAAAGAGCGTTGATTCCAGCCGCCCCAGTGCCCTTCTTATGATAAATTGCGCCAAGACCGTTGAAAATATTGTCGGTCACGATTGCCTTTGTCGGATCCACTGCGTTCTCTTTATATGCTTCTAATACCTTCCATTTACTAATTGGCTCAGTAGCTCCTTGTTCGCCGTAGCCAGGATCATTGTTCTGATTGTTGATGTGAGGCAAGGCCACAGAACCCACCGAAGGAACCCCGGTAATCGTAATGGGCGCATCCAGTGTCTTGTTTTGCGGGAAATAACCGTAGCCAGAACGGACATAGCCTGGATTCAGTGGTAGAGGAGTCGCCCCAAAACCACCGAATGGAAAATTGTAAGTGGCAGTTTGATAGTAAGCAAAGCTGTTGTTATCCGCAGGGTTCATAGGCGTGCTGCCACAGTAAAAAATGGCGGGCGAAGCAAGTAATTTAGTGGCATACAACTGCCCCAAGCCCATCCAGCCATCCAGTGGTTTAGGGTCATTCGCTGCGGCAAACCGCGCCATCTGGTGCGGATACCAAAGGCTGCCGCCCGTTTGATAACATAGATATGGGTATTTGCCGCTGTTGTCGCCAACGTATATTTGAAGCGCGATGCCTATTTGCCTCTCGGCGTTGGTGCAATGAATCCGCTTCGCCCGCTCCTTCGCGCTCGCCAGCGCGGGCAGCAGCATCGCCGCTAGAATCGCGATGATGGCGATGACCACCAGAAGTTCGATGAGGGTGAAGGCAGATTTTTTTGGTTGATTAAAATTCATAGTCGCGTGTTTGGGTAACTGGGAACGAGCCACTTTACGTCATGCCGCACACACTGTGAACCCCCGCGACCTGCAATCTTGTTTGAAATAAATGCACCTCATCGCGGGAAAAGCTTGAAATGTTTTGCCGATGCGTTTTAGTAGCAGTGTTCCATGGCTCGAAAACAAAAACGCGTGCTGCTCGCCCTCGGCTGGTATGACTACCGGCTCCACAAGGGTATTGAAAAATATGCACAGGAACATGGCTGGCATCTCTACGCCGACTACACCCGCGAGAAGGTTCTCCCCTGGGGCTGGGAAGGCGATGGCATCCTCGCGTGGCTCGGCGCGGGCGACGACCTCGCGGATTTCGTCTGCTCCGCCAAGCTGCCGACCGTGGACTTCAGCTTCCGCCGTCCGCAATTAAAATTTGCGCGCGTGCTGGAGGATCACGCACACGCCGCCAAGATTGCCGCCGAACATTTCCTCACGCGCGGCTTCACCAATTTTTGTTTCTACAGCGACGCGAACAACTGGTCCTACGAAGAACGCGGACTCGGTTTCGTGAAAGCCCTCGGCGACACCGGCCACAACTGCGCCTGGCTCCGCTGGCTGGAATCGCCCGCCTACGCCACCGGCAAACAGGAATGGCAGCGCAAACGCAAATGGCTCGCCACGCAGATGAAGGCCGCCGCCAAACCGCTCGCCGTCTTCGCCGCAAACGATCAGCAAGCGCTCGATGTTTTGGAATCCTGCGAAAGTGTCGGCATAAAAATTCCCGAGGAGGTCGCCATTCTCGGCACGGAAAGTTATCTCCTCGCACCCGACGCCATGCGCACGCCCATTTCCAGCGTGGATACGAATCTCGAAGTTCTTGGCTATCGCGGCGCGGAACTGCTCGACCAACTCATGCAAGGCGGCAAGGCGTCCAAGGAACCTGTCCGCATCCCCGCCGCTGGCGTCATCGTCCGCAAGAGCAGCGACATTCTCACCATCAAACATCGAGGCGTCGCGCGCAGCTTGCGCCACATCTGGGAACACGGCCACGAACCCATCTGCATCAAAGACCTCGTGGGCGTCGCCGCCATGTCCCGGCGCGGATTGCACAAAGCCTTCCTCGAACATCTCGGCCGCACGCCAGGGCAAGAACTCCAGCGTGTCCGCATCGAGCGCGCGAAAAAATTTCTCACCAAGACCGACCAGAAAGTCGAGACCGTCGCCCTCGACTGCGGCTATCAAAGCATCAACAGCTTCTGCGTCGCCTTCAAGCGCGCCGTCGGCATGTCCGCCAAAAAATTCCGCGAAAAAATGCGGCAGTGATTTTCCACGCGGTTAATTAAACCAGCGGGACAGCTCTGAAAACAGCCGCCGTGCTAAAAACCGCAAACTTCCGCCTGTCGTGGTGCGAGCAAAGCACGACATCAGTTCTCTTTTCATTTGAGGCTAAAAATTTGCCCGGGTTCGCTCTGAAATATTCAACTCCAATCTGCCGGGACATGAGAAAGATTTAATCCCCACGCCAAATTAAGGGCAAGGGCAGGACTTACCCCTTTGCGTTGCATGAGTTGTTTTCACAGAAACTCGCGGGGCAATGTTCCGCGCTCCGTCAAAATATGCCACCGCTTTTTTACTTCACCCCCGGAAACGCCATGTAGTTCTTGGCGTTCTCGTAGCAGATGTTCTTGATCATCGGGCCGACGAGTTTTTCATCGTTCGGAATCGCGCCGGCTTCCATGTCTTTGCCAATGAGATTGCAGAGCGTGCGGCGGAAATACTCGTGACGCGGATAGCTCATGAAGGAGCGCGAGTCCGTGATCATGCCGATGAAGCGGGCAAGCAGGCCGAGCTGCGAGAGCGCGTTGAGCTGCCATTCCATCGCTTCTTTCTGATCGAGAAACCACCAGCCCGAACCGAATTGAATCTTGCCGGGAATCGTGCCGTCCTGAAAATTTCCAATCATCGTGGCGAACAGATAATTGTCCGCCGGATTGAGATTGTAGATGACGGTTTTCGGCAACGAATTTTCCGAATCCAGCTTGTCGAGATACGCCGCAAGCGATTGCGCCTGCGGAAAATCGCCAATGGAATCAAAGCCGGTATCGGGGCCAAGCTGCTTGAGCAGGCGCGTGTTGTTGCTGCGGAGCGCGCCGAGGTGAAGCTGCTTCGTCCAGCCGCGCTTCGCGTCGAGATGCCCGAAGAACAGCATCATGAACGACGCGAACTGCGAATGTTCCAGCGGGGTGATGGCAACGCCCTTGCGCGCTTTGTCGAAAATTCCCGCCGCAATTTTCTCACTGCAAAAATCCGCGAAGCAATGGTTCATGCCATGATCGGACAACCGGCAGCCTTGCGTGTGAAAAAATTCATGCCGCTTCGCCAGCGCACTGGTGAACGCGCCAAAACCGTTCACGTCAATGTTCGCCGCCGCCGAAAGCTGCTCCACCCATTTGTTAAAACTGGCGGGCGTGTTCACCGTGAGAGCCTTGTCCGGGCGGAACGCCGGCAGCATCTTCGTGGGATGACCGGAGCGGGCAAACGTGCGGTGATGTTCCAGCGTGTCCACCGGATCGTCCGTGGTGCAGACGACCTTGACCTTCATTTTTTTCAGGATGCCCTGCGTGGTGAGCGCGGGCGTGGCAAGCTTCTCGTTCGCCGTCCTCCAGATTTTTTCCGCCGAGTTTTCGTTCAGCAGATCGCTGATGCCGAAATAACGCTTCAGCTCAAGGTGCGTCCAGTGGTAAAGCGGATTCCGAAGTGTCTGCGGCACAGTTTTCGCCCACGCAAGAAACTTGTCGTGCGGCGAGGCGCTGCCGGTGCAGAATTTTTCCGCGACGCCGTTGCTCCGCATCGCGCGCCATTTGTAATGGTCGCCCTCCAGCCAGATCTCAAAGAGGTTGTTGAATTGCCGGTTGTCCGCGATGTCCTTCGGCGAAATGTGGCAGTGATAATCGAAGATCGGTTCGTCCTCGGCGAATTTGTGGTAGAGCTTGCGCGCGGTCTTGGTGGACAACAGAAAATCGTCGTGAATGAAAGGCATGGTGTTGGCGGTTAAAATCAAATAGCGGCGCAGCGGAGTCAAGCCCGGCTTCGGCGGAGCGCGGACGGCTCGTCCGCCAGTTGACGTTCAAACTTCAGGGCGAGCCTGCGGTCCCGGTGCGTCCGATGAACTCGCGGACAAGCTGTCCGCGCTCCGTCCGCAATCACTCATCACGCCGCCACCAATTCCTGGCGGGCCGAAACTTTCACCGGTTCGCGCCCGCCCAGCAACAACGGTTTCATGTGCCGCTCAAACAAATTTTCCGTGACGTTCCGCGCCACGATGGCCTCGTGTTTTTTCAGCGCGTCCAGGTAACGGTCGCCCTTCTTAGCCGCAACCTTGAAGCTGACGTGCAGCAACTGGCGGAAACTCGGATTGTAGGCCGGGTTTTTCTGGTCATGCCGCAACGCATCGGTGAACTGCTTTGAACTCCAGCCATTCACAACAACGGCGGTTGGTAATTTCTTTTTATCAATGTCAATGACGCTGGCATACGGCGCGCAGAACTCGTCCACATATTCGATGGCGTAGGCGTAAATTTCTTTCGCAATTTCCAACCCATCGCCGCCCGCTTCGGCGAGGCCGATGAGTTCTTCGAGCCACGTCGTGCCAGCGGTCTTGATGTGGACGCCCGCACCAAATTTATTCAACGCCTTGCGCATCGGCTCGTAGATGGAAAACTTGTCGCTGCCGGAATGGACGCTCAACTTGAGCGACGCGGGCAGGCCGTATTTCTGGATGGCGAACGCGATGACGGCGAGGTCTTCATTGAACTCGCGTTCAAACTGCTTCACATCGCCGACGTAATCCACGCCTTTGTTGAAACGACCGGTAAATTTCGGCGCGATGGTCTGGAGCGGAATCTTTTCATCCGCGAGCGCGGCGAGAATGATCAAAAGCTCATGCGGCGTCTGCGGACTGTCCGTTTCATCCATCGAGACTTCCGTGATGAAATTCGCCACGCCCTTGGCCTTGGCGATGTGCTGGTAGATTTTCCCAGCATCCTGCACGGCGAGCAAAAACTTGTTCGCCACGCGCTCGACTTCCGCGCGCGAAATCTCCAGCGGATGATCAATGTGCGGCACGGAAACTTTGCCCACGAGTTCGGGATGGCGGCTCACGAACGCCGCCACGTCAGCGGCGGCGGCGGGTTTGCCAATCGAGTCAGCCACATCAATCGTGAAAAAATCCGACGGCGCAATAAAACGATCCACCGTTTCGAGGCGGATGTGATCCGCGTCAACATGGTAAGGTTTTTTCCAGCCCAACGCCTTCACCGCCGCATCCGCTTCCGCGCGCAGGCTGGATGGCTCGGTGCCGATGAACGTGTGTTCGCGATTGGACTTGTTCCAGACGGGGATGAATTCCGCGCCGAGTTCCGTCGCCAGCACGCAGGCTTGCAGTTGCGCCTTGCCCTGATGCCCAAAGCGGTCGCCCATGCCAAACGAAAATTTCCCCAGTGACAGATAATGACTCATAGTGTTGTGATTAAATAAAAACTACCAAATTCTTGTGGTTTTGCGCCATGTGAGTTCTGCAATTCTATTTGAGAATTCTGCACGCGATAATCCCCAAAACTGGGTAGCCCCGCAATCGTATCTTCATACTACACGCCTGCGATGAGGACGACCCTGAATCATTGCCGCAGATTCTTTCAACCGCAGAGAACGCAAGGAACGCAAAATCCAACCAACGCCCGCAAAATTCTCCGCCACAACCGCGCTTCATGCTTGCGGACAAGCTCGTGCTCCCAAATCCGCAGCACGCGCCAGCCGGATTTCCGCAATGTCCGCGTCACCAGCAAATCACGCCGCTTGTTTCTGGAAAATTTCCGCCGCCAGAACGCGCGATTGTTTTTGGGTTGGGTTTCATGCTGCGGGCAGCCATGCCAGAAACACCCGTCCACGAAGATTGCGAGCCGCAGCTTGGGAAAAATAAAATCCGGCCGGACTTTCACTCCCTCTCCGCGTTCGTCGGACGAATGGGGAGAGGGCCGGGGTGAGGTGCGGATTTGAATCTGCCTCCGCCACCCGGTGATCTTGTGCCGGCGAAATAATTTTGCCAGCGCCACCTCCGTGCGCTCGTTCCCGCGCGAGCGGATGCGCGACATCACAAACGAACGCTTTGATTTGGAAAAGACATCAGCCATTTTTCAACCACAGATTAACACCGATGGACACAGATTCATTGGCCGCAAAAAATCACAAAACGCACAAAAGTTTTCTCCCTCTCCGCCGCGAACCAGTTCCTTCGCCTGCAGGAGCGGGAGAAGGTGGCGCAGCCGGATGAGGGTAGTCAGGGAAAAACGATTCAACGTGAGCGGGCCGGGGTGAGGTGTTTGTTCATTCTGCAAATCCTTCGCCGAAATCCGCCGCCAGCGCCAGCCGCCGCTCCGTTTCATCCGGCTCATGCGCGTGCATCCGGTCGTAAAGGCCTGACCACTGCGCGTCAGAACAATAAAGTTCTTCGTCGGCAAGCTCGCCAATGTCCGCCCGCCGCCACGCTTCGGCGGCGAAAAGTTTCAACGCGCGTGGCCAGCCGCTGTCAGTGTCTTCACAACCGTCGGGATGCAGCACATGAATGAATTGAAAACTTGCCAACTCAATTCGTCAAACCCAACCTGGTCGTGGGTTCCTGAATCAAATATGTCAGACCACTGGTCACACGAAGAAGTTGAAGCCACTGTCTCGGATTATTTCGAGATGTTGGCAATGGAGCTTCGTGATGAACCGTTCAATAAAGCCGAGCATAATCGCAATCTTCAAAAGCTTCTAAACAAGCGAACCAAAGCAGCAGTAGAGTTGAAGCATCAAAACATCAGCGCGGTTTTAATCGAATTTGGTTATCCATACATTGATGGCTACAAACCTCGTGGAAATTTTCAAAAGTTGCTTTTTGAAGTTGTCGAAGACCGGCTTCTTGGTGCTTCGAGTTTGCACAAAGCGGCCGCCGCTGCGGTCGAGCAGAAAGTTGAACAACCACCAGCCGTCAGTGATGTGCTGGCGATTTTAGTCAATCCACCACGTCGAGACGAAGACAAGCCCAAGCTTTACGACCGACCTCGGATAATTCGCAAGCCTGTCAGAAGAAATTATCTTGAGATGGAATCTCGGAATCAGGCTTTGGGATTGGCTGGCGAAAAGCTGGTTCTTGAATTTGAGCACAAACGACTGTGGCAGGCCGGTAAAAAAGATTTGGCAAATCGAATCGAACACGTCGCTGACACGACCGGCGACCATCTTGGCTACGACATTTCTTCTTTTGAGATAGATGGCCGCAATCGGTTAATCGAGGTCAAGACAACGAAGTTTGGTGAACTGACTCCGTTTTTCGCATCCAGAAATGAGGTTGAAGTCTCCGAAGCGCGCGAAAAAGAATATCAACTTTATCGTCTGTTCAGTTTTATTCGCCAACCAAAGCTATTTGTTTTGCCAGGCTCTCTTCGTAACACTTGTTCGCTTGATCCAATTCAGTTTTCTGCATCGCCACGCTAAATTTATTTCAGCCAGTTGATTTTGATTTCCTTTTCGAGCGGTTTGAATTCGGGGTCGCCGGTGACGAGTTCGGCATTTTTGCTTTTGGCAAGCGCAGCCGCAAAGGCGTCGGCGTAGGACATCTTGTTGGTGGCTTTGTAAATCGCCGCCTGTCGCGCCAAGGGTAGATCAGCCTCCACCAGTTCAATCGGCAGGCGAGACAAATCCTCGGCCGCGGACTGCGCGGCGTCCTTGCCGCCTGCGCGCCACATGCCGTAAAAAACCTCGCCCCAGTTCACGACGGAAAGATACAGCCGCACCTTGTCGGCGGATGCCTTGTGAATCAATTCCTCCACCGCCGGTCCGGCGGGTTCGTCCTTGAAGAACGCCAGCAGCGCCCATGAATCCAA
>JAYVQV010000501.1:0-4245 GCA_043776855.1 Limisphaerales bacterium
TCAAGCAAGCCGTTTCGACGTGGAGCGCGGGCGGCGGGTGCAGCTTAACACTGTTGCGGTCTGGCTCCCTCGCCCCGCGAGGCACGAGCGGGGAGAGGGGAATTTAATTTCGCAAACATTGGCCTCCTCTCCCCGGTCCATAGCCGCTGTCGCTGCTCCTCCTCCGAGGAGGAGAGGGAGTGGAATCCAGCGCGAAACACAACCGGGTCAAGCTGCACCTGCAGGCGGGCCGCCTGCGCTCCATCACTCCATCACTCCATCACTTGCTCCGCACAAATAATTTCCCCGGCAGTTGCCGCACGAGCCGTTTCATTTCCAAACTGAACAACGCCACGTTCACCGCCGAACTCGGCAGGCCGCTCGCGCGAATGACTTCATCAATGCTGGATTCCTCCTCCAGCTTCACGGCGGTGAAAACTTTCTGCTCGCTTTCATTCAATTCCAGCGCGGGCAAAACGCCGGTCTCATTCGCGGACGGCGGACGGTTGCTGCTCGGAAATAAATATTCAAACTCGCTCAAAATATCTTCGACGCCTTCGCAGAGCTTCGCGCCTTTCTTGATGAGTTCGTGACAGCCTTTGCTGCGCGGCGAATCAATCCGCCCCGGCACGGCAAAAATCTGCCGCCCATATTCCGTCGCGAAATTCGCGGTGATGAGTGAGCCGCTCGTCAGATTCGCCTCGACCACGACCGTTCCCAAAGTCATGCCGGCGACGATGCGGTTGCGAATTGGAAACGATTGTTTGTCCGCCGGGCGGTTGAACGGGAATTGCGTGATGACTGCGCCGTTTGCCGCGATGCGCTCGAAAAGTTCGGCGTTCTCCACCGGGAAAATTAAATTTATTCCCGTTCCCAACACCGCAATCGTCCGTCCCTTGCCGCTCAACGCGCCTTGATGCGCCGCCGTGTCAATGCCGCGCGCGCCGCCGCTCACCACGGTCACGCCGACGTAGGCGAGTTGGTAGCCGAGCTTGCGCGCGGTCTCGATGCCGTAGTGCGTCGTCATGCGCGAGCCGACCATTGCGACGGCGTTTTTGTCCTTCACCGTCAGTTCGCCTTTGACGTAAAGCACGAGCGGCGGATCGTAAATCTCGCGGAGTGACGCGGGATAATTTTCATCGGATGAAATCAAAACGTGGCAGCCATAATCGGAAATGCGTTTCAATTCGCTCGCGAGGTCAATGCCTTTTTCCCAGTTGAAAATATTTTCCGCCGTTTCCGCGCCGACGTTGCGGACGCGCGTGAGTTCGTGCTTGGAGGCGGAAAGGATGGCGGGCGCGTCGCCAAAATGTTCGATGAGCGAACGCGCCCGCACGGGGCCGACGCCTTCGATCAAGTTCAATGCGATGAGTGCTTCGCGTTCGTTCATAAAGCGGCCTCCGTAAAAATAGTGGGACCGGCGTCTCGCCGGTCGTGTTCCCGGGAGCACAGCCGCCCCGGCTGTAGTTCGGCGCGCCCCCGCGCCGAACCCGACCGCACGAAGCGCAACCGAAAGTTGTTTGGTATTCGTCCGCCCGGGCGGGGCGCGAGGGCGCGACCCGCTGCGCCCGGGGCGGGCGCGCTCCCCAATTCAACAGCATGGATTCGGTTTAGAGTTCTCATAAAATTTACCAGCCTCCGCCGCCTCCGCCGCCCCCACCGCCGCCAGATGAACCACCGCCTCCGCCCCCGCCACCACTGCCGCCGTCACTGCTGCCGGGTGCGGTCGAGGCCGAGGAAATGGCGCCCGCCAGCGAACTGCCGATGGCGGCGGCAAAGGAAGTGGCGCCGATGGTGTGCCACGAATCGCCGGCATACCAGCCGGGTGAATAATTATTTTGTCCGGGCGCGGTGCCGGCAGCGGCAAGGATGTCGGCGAATTGCTCGGACCATTTTTGTTCGACACCCAGCGCGAGGGCGAACGGCAAAAATTGCTCGAACAACTGCGGCGTGCGCTCCGGCGGATTTTCGAGGTTGAGCCGATCTTTTTCCGCGACGCCGAGATACATTTTGAAACCTTCAATCTCATCCATGATGTCGCGGCCTGCGGGCGTGTAGGCTTTCAGCAGGAAATGGAAAACTCCGGCGAGCGTTCCAAAAATGATCGGCAGGAAAACCAGCGCGATGGGTTGGTGGGCAACGCCGATGGCAAAAAATGCGGCGGCAAGCATCGCGCCGAAAGCCGCCACGCCCGCGCCCGGATGCAGCTTGCGCCCCAGCACCACGGCGATGACCGTGGCGATAAAAAATCCGCCCGGCACCAGGATGTCTGGCGTAGAAATGATTGCGCCCAAATCCACCCACAGGCAGGCCATGCTTGCGAGGCAGAAAAAAAATCCCAGCAGGCTGTAAGGCAGATTGTTTTTGAAAAATTGGTTCTTCACCGTTTCCGCCAGAAAGGTTCGCAGCTTGGACTGCGCGGCTTGCAGGGCGACGTAATTATCCTGCCGCAATGTGAGCGGCAGGCCATCGCCCACGAGTTCGCGCCGGACCATTTCTTCACCCGGCGAGAGGGCGCACTTCGCGCGCGGCACGGGGACGAGTGAAAAAGTTTTTTTACTGAATACGCCCGCCTTGCGTTCGACGATCTGGATTGCGCCACGCACGGCGAGGTTCATGACGGCGACGGTCAAAACTTTGTTGTCATAGCCCATGCGCCAGACATAGCGCACGGCGGCGGGCGAAAAATCCGGCGGCGGTGCGTAGCGGGGAATGATGACGCCGCGCTTGGGATCGCGACCAACGGAGCGCCACGCCGCCAGATAATAACCGACCGTGACCAGCAAACCCGCCAGCGCGAGCGCGAGGCCGCGATTGTCGTTGAGTAAATTTTTCAAACGGACGGTCAACGATGGCGGCGTGACAAAACCTTTCGGCCATTCCACCACCGCCGTGAGACCTTCGGATGGAAATAATTTTCGCGTGGTGGTGAAGCGGGCGCGTTCGCCGAGGTTTTCCGCCGTGAAATTATTTCCCCGTTCGCCTTGGCGTCCGGTGTAGGCGGTCAGGTTTTTCACCGTCGCGCCCGGCGGCAAAACCACGGTGCAGGTCACGTTGTTGATGGAAAAAATCCAGCCGTTGCCGGTGACGTTCCAATACAGTTCGTCGTGATCCTTGAAAAATCCCAACTGCCGGTCCGTGGTGTAGGTGAGTTGATAGGTGTGGACGCCGGGCGGCACAAAAGAATTGGCGGAACCGAGATAGACGCGGACGCCATTCTCGCGGTTGGCGAGGTGGTGGTCTTCCGGCTGGCCGTCGCGCAAAACTTTTTGAACCACAAAATCCGTCCGGCTCCGCAGGCCGAGTGGCGTGTGATAAAGCTGCGGAAAATCCCGGTAGATGCCGTGTTGAATCTGCTGGCCGTCCGCCTGCACGCGGATGGTTTCCGTGACGGTCATTGCGCCATTCGCTTGCACGACCACTTCGCTGTCGAACTGGTAAATCTGTTCCGGTTCCGCCGCGTGAGTGATGGCTGCGCCGATCAGCAAGGCAAGGCTGGCAAAAAATAATTTCACAGTTTTACCTCCGGCGCACTGCGTTCGGTGACGGTTTCAATCTCAAAAAATTCCGCCGGGGCGAACTTGAATCCGCGCGCCACGAGCAGGCTGGGAAAAGTCTGGACGAGATTGTTCAAGTCGCGGACGGAGCCGTTGTAATAACGGCGGGCGAACTGAATATCGTTTTCCACCTCGACGAGCGTGGCGCTCAACTGCCGGAAGTTTTTATCCGCCTTCAAATCAGGATACGCCTCGGCCACGGCGAAGAGGGAGCGAAGATTTTGCGTCAGATTATTTTCCGCTGCGCTCGCGCCGGAAATTCCCTGCGCCGCCTGCGCCGCGCCGCGTTCGCGGCTGACGGCGGTGAGGACATTTTCCTCGTGGGTGCGGTAGCCTTTGACGCACTCGATGAGATTGGGGATCAAGTCATGCCGCCGTTTTAATTGCACGTCCACGCCGCTCCACGCCTCGCGCAACTGGTTTTGAAGCGTGACCAGCCGGTTGTAAATCCACACCGCATAGCCGCTGCCAAACAAGGCGATGCCAGCCAGAACAGCCAGGGTAAAACTCGCGGTGCGGAATTCCATGCGGGAAATTAAATGCCGCCAGCCGGTGGATTTCAAGCGGCAACTCCCGTTTAATTGAAATGATGTCGTCGGAATTTGGGTGGCACCGGCTTCCAGCCGGTTGTTTCCGGCATCCTGCCGGAAACCGTCGGCACGGCCACGCCCCGCAGGAACGTGAACGGCGGCTGACGATTCCCGCCGCG
>JAYVQV010000502.1:0-4238 GCA_043776855.1 Limisphaerales bacterium
GGGAATGTTCTCCAGCAGCCAGTCGCGGAACAACAGCTCGTCGCAAAACAGCGCATTGCAGCAGCGCGCCATCAACAACGCCACGACGACGAGTTCGTCCAGCAGCGGTTCCAGCTTCGGCTCGGGCAGCGGCGGCGGCAACCGTGGCGGCAGTGGACGCGGTTTTTGAGGCAACCAGCAACTTGAAAATTTTATGAAAACGAATCTTGTAAAAAAAATCTTCATCGTCAGCGGCGCGCTGTTTTGCGTGGCGCTGACGGCGCTCGCACAACAGCGCGGCGGTGGTTTTGGTGGCGGTGGCTTCGGCGGCTTTGGCGGCGGTGGTTTTGGTGGTGGCGGAAATAACAACAACGCCAACCGCAGCGCTTCCACCACGGCCTACAACAACAACGGCGCGGTGGGCAACGCGACCATCACCGTGGACCCGCAGACGCACAACCTCGTCGTCATCGCCGACGAGACGACGGCGGAGCAGATTCGCAACGTCATCCAGAACCTCGACGCGCCGAAGCGGCAGGTGTTGATCAAAGTCGTCTTCCTCGAAGTGCAACGGAACGACGGCTCGGACATCGGCGTCGAAGGCGGCTTTCAGAAAAACAATCTCGGCTCCGGCATCGCCGGCAGCGCGGCGAACGCCTTCGGTCTCGCCGGGGCGAATTCTTTGGTGACGAATTTCAACGCGGTCAGCGGCGTGCTTGGCACGGCGCTGTCGCCCTCGACCGCCGGCGGCGCGAACGGCATCTACCAGCTTGCCACCAGCGAATTTCAGGCGACGCTCAAAGCCATCGCCACCGCCGGGCGCGCGCAGGTGCTATCGCGTCCGTCCATTCTGGCGCGCGACGGGCAGCTCGCGAAAATTGTCGTCGGCCAGTCCGCGCCGTTGCCGACGAGCGTCTCGTATCAGACCAGCGGCAACAGCACGATTCCCATCGTGAACGTGACTTACACCGACGTGGGAATTATTTTGAACGTCACGCCGTTCATCGGCGCGAACAGCTTGGTCGAGATGATTGTGCAGCCGCAGATTTCGTCCATTGACGGCACCAAGTCGCAGGCCATCGGCAATGGCGCGCTGGCACCTTACCTCAACATCCGTTCTGCTGACACCGTCGTCGTGACGCCGGACGGAGAGCCGGTGGTCATCGGCGGGCTGATTGCGAACGAGAAAAATTCGACGGATAAAAAAGTTCCATTTCTCGGCGACATTCCGCTGATTGGAAATCTGTTCAAGACCAGTGCCAAGAACGACAACAAAACGGAGCTGATGATTTTTCTCACGCCGCACATCGTCCAGTCGCCGCGCCAGCTCACCGGCATTTCCGCCGGCGAACAGCAGCAGGCGCCCATCATCAAGGACTCGGTTTCCGAAAAAGATCTGGACCACTACCTCGAACGCGTGCCGGTGAAGAAAAAATAGTGTGCTAATCATCGTCATGCTCAATTTTTTAAGGTGAACGAGGACGAGGACGAGAAGGAGATGATGAGAACGAGACGATGAACCGCGAACAAAAAAATAACTGGGTCGGCACGCTGCTGCTCGCCGCGTGGCTGCTCGTCATCGTGTGGCAGGTCACGGAACATCGCCGCGTCGTCGAGGCGGCCAAGTCCGACTTGCGGAACCGTTCGCACGAAATTGCCAGCACGTTGAGCGCGGTCACGCGCGCGTTGCGGTTTCGCGGCGCGGTGTTTCAGGAACGCCTCGACCCCGTGCTGAACGAACTCGCCAGCGTTCGCACCAACGCCCTCGTCAGCGCCAGTCAGTTGCTCGCGGTCGGCCTGTTGAATAACGAAGGCGACATCGTCGCGGCGGCGGGCGAAACAAATTTGCTTTCCCGCGAGTCCGCCGGTGAAACGGAGCGTTGGTCGGATGAGAACGTCATTTTTATTCTGCCCGTCGAAGGCGCGAGCGTGAATCCCGAGGGCGGAACCAACAACCCGACCGTGGTCATCCCGTCATTCCGCAACCTGACCAACGAACCGGGGCGCAACCGCGATTTTTCCCGCCATGGCCCGCGTCCAGGTGAAACCAACGGCTTTGAATTTCCCCCCACGAATTTTCCCGCCACGTTTACCAACGCCGCCGGGGAGATTGAAATGCTGCCGCCGCCGAATGAGCCGACCGGCCGCCCGCGCGGCGGCAATCGCCGTCCGCCGTGGATGCGCGGCATGGATGACGCCGAGTTCAAGGCGCTCGCCGCCAAGCGCGAGTTGCACGGGCTGGTGCTCGTGATGTCCACGGAAAATTTCCGCGCCACCGCCACGCATGACTGGTGGTTGCGCTGCGTCATCGGATTTTTCGCCGGCATCTCCGCGCTCGGCGCGGGTCTCGCGTGGCGCAACACGGCGCGGACTTCCGAATTGCAAATCCGCCTCGTGCGCGCCAGCGAGCAGAACTCGCACTTGAAGGAATTGAACCTCGCCGCCGCCGGCCTCGCGCACGAGACGCGCAATCCGCTCAACATCATCCGCGGCCAGGCGCACATGATGGCGCGCACCGCCGGTGCCTCGGCGGACGTGCAGGATAAATCGCGGCTCATCATCGGCGAGACGGACAAAGTCACCGCGCAACTCACCGAATTCATCAACTACTCGCGCCCGCGCGAAGTGCGGCGGACGAACGTTTTGCCGTCCGCCATCGCCAGCGAAATTGTCCGCACGCTGGGCTACGACCTTGAGGAAAAGAAATTGCGCGTGGAAGTTGCCGGTGAAAATTTTGCGGTGGAGGCAGATGAACAACTCCTGCGGCAGGTGTTGTTCAATCTGGTCCTCAACGCCGTGCAAGCGGCGGATGAGAATGGAAAAATTCAAATCACGTTGCAGCGCGTGGATAAAAACGAGGCCGTGCTGGAAGTGCGCGATGACGGCCCCGGGGTTTCCGCCGCGAACCGTTCGGAAATTTTCAAACCGTATTTCACCACGCACCAGAAAGGCACCGGCCTCGGCCTCGCCGTCGTGCAGCAGATTGTTCACGCGCACGGCTGGGAGATTGAATGTGTGGCGAATGAACCGCGCGGCGCCATCTTCCGCCTCACGCACCTGAAAATTGGCGCGTGAGCCAGGAGCGCGGACGGCTCGTCCGCGCGTTCATTTTTCAGCCGCAAAAAAAGCGCAAAAGGCGCAAAAGAAAAACTGCTGCCCGAATGTTTCAGGTTGAAGTAAAAGTTTTCACCCCTGCTGCCGGTCAGATTTTTGCGCCTTCTGCGCTTGTTTGCGGCCAAGAAAAATCGGCGGCAACTCGAACTGGCGGACGAGCCGTCCGCGCTCCGTTCATGCGGGCGGTGGCAAACGCAGCGTGGCGTCCAGCGGTTGCACGTCCGTCAATTCTTTGCCCGCCGCCGTGCCGCCGAGTTTTTGAAGTTTTTCGCCCGCCGGCCGGACGCGCGATTCGTAGCTGCCCACCGCCTGGTTGAACGCCTTGTTCGCCGCCTCCAAACCGCCGCGAATTTTTTCCAGATGCTCCGTGAAGGTGATCACGCGCACAAAAAGTTCCTGTGCCGCCTCCGCGATCTTCTGCGCGTTCTCCGTCTGCGCGTGTTGCTGCCAGCTCACGCTGACCGAACGCAGCAGCGCGATGAGCGAGGCGGGCGTCGCGAGCAAAATTCTTTTTTCCGCCGCCCACACAATCAAATCATGGTCGCCTTCCAGCGCCGCGCTGAACAGCGATTCCGCCGGCACGAACAGCACGACGTAATCCAGCGAGTTTGGAAACAGGCGCGGATAATCGCGGTCGGCGAGCGCCTTGATGGTGGCTTTTAATTTCGCTGCGTGCGCCACCAGCGCCTCGGTGCGTTTCACCGGCTCCGCCGATTCCAGCGCGGTAAGAAAATCAAAGTCAGGAACCTTCGCATCCACGATGATGAACCGTTCGCCGGGTAATTTCACAACGAGGTCGGGCCGGTTTTCGCCGGATGAAGTTTGCTCCGTGAAATCGCAATGCGCGCTCATGCCTGCCGCCTCGACCACGCGGCGCAACGTTTCTTCGCCCCATTTGCCGCGCGCTTGATTCGAGTGCAGCACCAGCCGGAACTGCTGCGTCTCCGCTGCGAGTGATTGATTAGATTGCGCCAGTGTTTCCAAGTGCTTCTTCACCTCGCCCAGCGCGCTCGACTGCGCGGCGCTGCTCGACTGCAAATTTTTCTGATAAGTTTCAAGCTGCTGCTTGAGCGGCTCCACCAAAGTTTTGATCGCCTCCTGCCGCTGCGCGAGATCGCCTTTGGCCGTCTCTTGAAATTTTCCGA
>JAYVQV010000503.1:0-4237 GCA_043776855.1 Limisphaerales bacterium
GCCCCGCCCAAACCGAACCGTTGCCAATCAACGGAGACGTTCGGAAATCTGGAACGGCGGCGGCTCACAGAGCCGCGCTCCGCAAATTCAGGCACTGCCGGGCGGCTTTGCGATTGGATTTAAGCGGAAGAATGTTGCATCCTCGCCGCATGGCATTTGAACCAGAATCCCAGTCGCCGCTGGATTCGCTGTGGCAGGAATACTCCCGCGTCTTCCGCGATTGGGACGACCTCACGCTCGCACGCTGGCTCGCGCAGACGCTCGGCCAGCTCGAAGGCCGCGCGTGGCGGCTCTCGCATCCGCTCGTCGGCGCGTATCGGCTCGCCGCCAAAATTGGTCACGACCGCAGCATCTGGTCCAAGCGCATGGCCACCGCACCCGCCGCCT
This sequence comes from Limisphaerales bacterium, assembly GCA_043776855.1. Lineage (GTDB taxonomy): Bacteria > Verrucomicrobiota > Verrucomicrobiia > Limisphaerales > UBA11358 > UBA11358. The sequence continues at coordinate 388 of JAYVQV010000503.1, forward strand.
ACGCGGAATCGCCCTGCTGCCGCGCGCCGTTTCTCCCGCTGCTCACGCGCGACATCAAGACCGAAGGACTTATTTGCCAGCACTGCAATGAAATCCTAGTTCCGTTCGAGGAAATTCCCACCGAGCATCGCGAAGCCCTCCAAGTTTGGGCGGAACAATACGAACCCGTCCACGCCGTCGCGCACTGGGACGACCGCCAGCGCCGCAAGTCCGGCAATTACGATGACGCGTTTGAAAACGCCGCGCTCACCGCCGAAAAACTGCTCGCCTTCAGCGGCAAAAATCTCGCCGTGAAACTGCTCGATTCCTACGCCGCCGTGATTTGGGAAGATCAGGATGAATGTCTGGAAGTCCGCCCGGAAGATTTGCCGGTCTGATTTTTTAACCGCTAATCTGCGCCGATGAAACATTTCATTTTAACTTGGGTGCGTGATTGAAGTTGGCGGCCTCCGGTTCCCTCGCCCCTTGGGGGAGAGGGTTAGGGTGAGGGGCAGCGGGCGTCCGGTGAGTGTGAAAATTGGTTTGAAAATAGTTACCCCCTCACCCCGGCCCTCTCCCCCAGGGGGGCGAGGGAGAAAAATCTTCGCGTTGCGAAACACCTGTTATTGAATACTGAAATGATTAGCGTAGATGAGCGAAGATTAGCGGTTAAATTATTTTCATTTCAATCCCGTGATTGTGCCACTCCGCTCAATTATTTCGTTTGACTCATTCCGATGTTGTGCCATTTTGCCACCATCGCAAACTGAAATAAGTCAATGGCAGTAACTAAATCCAGTTTTCTCGACAAAGTGCTTGGCCGCATCGGACGGCTGGACGCGGAAGGGTTGCAAACGGTTGTCCAACGGCTCGCGCGCGAGCGCAGCTTCCTCGAAACTCTTTTCAATACGATTGAAGACGGCGTCCTCGTGGTGGATGAAACCGGACGAGTGATTTATTTCAATCAAGCCGTCACGCAACTCATCGGCGTGCAGACGGGCGAGGAGGAATTGCACGTCACGAAAATTTTGCCGGAGATTGACTGGCAGAAAATTTCCCGCACCGACCGAACGGGCGGCGCGCACGTCACGCGGCATGAGTTTGAAGTTTTTTATCCGCGCGAACGCTTCCTCCGCCTCTACGCCGCGCCGCTGGACGGCGATGCGAAGGGCAGTTCCGGCGTCGCGCTGATTCTCCACGATGCCACCGAGGCGCGGCAAAAAACGTTTGAGGCCATCGAAAGCGAGCGCGTCCAGGCACTGACACTTCTGGCCGCGAGCGTGGCGCATGAGATCGGGAATCCACTGAACGCGCTGCACATTCATCTGCAACTCATGGAGCGTGAGGTGAAAAAACTGAAACGTGACGAGTGTGGCGTGACGAGTGAAAAAAAATCCACCTCACGCCTCACCCGTCACTCGTCATCTGACGCCGCCGAAGTTGCCGACAAGCTCGCGCAATACCTCGAAGTCGCGAAGGGCGAAATTCACCGCCTCGATTACATCGTCACGCAATTTCTCGGCGCGATTCGTCCGACGCCGGTGTTGATGAAAGTGGCGTCGCTCAACGGCATCGTGGAAAAAACTTTGGAACTGCTGCGGCCGGAAATTGAAAATCGCGGCATCACGATTCAAACCAAACTCGCCCGCGCACTCACGGCGACGCCGATTGACGCCACGCAACTCCAGCAGGTGCTCGTGAACCTCGTGAAGAACGCGTCGCAGGCGATGACCACCGGCGGCGCGCTGACGTTGCAGACCGGCGAGAACAGCGACGGCGTGTGGGTGAGCGTGGCGGACACCGGCGGTGGCATTCCGCAGGAGCAGATCAATCGCATCTTCGAGCCGTTTTACACGACCAAGAAAAAAGGCAGTGGCCTCGGCTTGATGATTGTCCAAAGAATTGTCCGCGCGCACAACGGACGGATTGAATTGGAAAGCAACGTCGGTCGCGGCACGACGTTCCGCGTGTGGCTGCCGCTGCATGAACGGAAGCCGCGCTTGCTGGAAAATAAAATTTAATTTTAACCACCGATGGACACAGATAAACACAGATTCAAAAGGCCGGGACGAAACGCGGAGACGCAGAGAACGCGGAGAAGCGCAGAGAAAAAAATCTTTGCGGCTCTCTGCGTCTCTGCGTTTGGTTTTTATCTGTGTTTATCTGTGTCCATCGGTGGTTAAAAAATTATGAAGCCAACCCTTTTGATTGTTGACGACGAGAAGACCACGCGCGAAGGCTTGCGCGCGGCGCTGGAGGAGCGTTACGACGTTTATATCGCGGAGGACGCCAAGGCGGCGATGAATCTGCTGGAGTCAGAAAATTTCGACGTGCTGCTCACGGATTTCCGACTGCCGAACGAGGATGGGATGAAATTAATTTCGCGCGCCAAGTCGCTGCCCAAGCCGCCCATCTGCATTTTGATGACGGCTTACGGTTCGGAAGAACTCGCGGTGAACGCGATGAAGCAGGGCGCAGACGACTACATCGCGAAAGGCCGTTTGCAGATTGATGAATTGGAAATGCGGATTGCCCGCGCGTTGAAACAACAGGTGCTGGAAGTGGAAAATGTTTCGCTGCGGAAACAGCTCGATTCCAAGTTTGGTCTGGAAAACATCATCGGCGAATCGCCGGTGATGAAGGAAATTTTTGATGTCGTGCAACAAGTCGCCCCGACGCGCGCGACAGTTTTGATCGGCGGCGAAAGCGGCACGGGCAAGGAACTCATCGCGAAAGCGCTGCACCAATTGAGTCCGCGCGCGCGGCAGCCGTTCGTGACCGTGCATTGCGCGGCGCTCGCGGCGACGCTGCTGGAGAGCAAACTGTTCGGCCACGAACGCGGCGCATTCACCGGCGCGCACGAGCGGCGCATCGGAAGATTTGAGCAGGCGCAGGGCGGGACTTTGTTCCTTGATGAGATCGGTGAGATTGACGCGACGGTGCAGGTAAAACTGCTGCGCTTCCTCGGCGAGCGGACGTTTGAACGCGTCGGCTCGAACAAGACTTTGACGGCGGATGTGCGCCTCGTGGCGGCGACGAATAAAAATCTGGAAGAGCTGGTGAAGGCCGGAAAGTTCCGCGAGGATTTATTTTTCCGGCTGCGCGTGGTGGAGATTGATCTGCCGCCGTTGCGCGAGCGGAGCGGCGACATTCCGCTGCTGGCGCAGAATTTTCTCCGCGAGTTCGCCAAGGAAAATGGCAAGGCAGTGAACGATTTCACGGTGGACGCGCTCGAAGCCTTGATGAAATTCAACTGGCCCGGCAACGTCCGCGAGCTGCGCACCGCCATCGAACACGCGGTGGTTTTAAGCAGGGGCGACCGCATCACGCTGCGCGATTTACCGAACTCGGTGCGGCACGGCGGCGCGGTGGAACCGAAACTTTTACAGGGAAAAGATTTGACGGTGAAGGATGCGGCGAAACAATTGATTGTGCGCGCATTGAAAGAGACGGACGGCAACCGCACGCACGCGGCAAAAAAAATCGGCATGAGCCGGCGGACGTTTCATCGCAAGCTGCACGAGTATCATCTGGAAGGATTTTAAGTGACACAGGCATCCTGCCCGTGCGTTTCGGGGGGCGCGGCGTTCACGCCGCTTCACCGGCCACATGGCAAAGACGGTTGCGGATTGGTTGGAGCCGGCGAGTGATGACGAATTGAAGCGGGTTTAAGCCGAGCCCGGTTGCAACTCACAGGCTAGAAGCCTGTGCCACTAGGAAAATTTTATGAAAATTGCGGAACAAATTCAGTCGGCCATCCACACGCTGGAAGTCGGGCGCGGCGCGCGCGTCCTTTCGGTGCTGGTCATCCTGCTCGTGTTCGGCGGTCTGGGCGTGCTGTATGACACGCGGGCGTATCATAATTTTAATT
>JAYVQV010000504.1:0-16408 GCA_043776855.1 Limisphaerales bacterium
CAGCCGCTACCTTTATCCCTACGTCGTCTGGGCGATTCCCGAGGCGGGCGAGGCGCCGGCGGATTTATTCAACGCCGGCTTCCTGCCCGGCGCGCGCGGACTGAACCAGTTCTGCCTCTGCCGCAACCTCCGCGTGGACTTAAAAATTTTTTCGCCGTCGTCCGAGAACCGCCGCATCCTCCGCAAGGGCGCGGGCATCGCGCTGAAGCTCGTGCCGCGCGCGGAATTTGATTTCACCGCCGCGCGGAAAAATTTCTGCCAGCGCTACGCCGACGCGCGCTACGGCGCGGGCGTGATGCCGCTCGAACGGCTCGAACTCGTCTTCCGCCCGCCCGTCGGCACGCACGTCCTGGTGTTCACGGACGAGCCGACCGGCGCGGACATCGGTTTTGCCGTGCTGTATCTCGAAGCGCCGCGCGTGGCGTTCTACCGCTACTCGTTTTTTGACCTGGAGCATCCGAACCGCAGCCTCGGTTTGTTTCTGATGACGACGGCGCTGAATTATTTTCAGGAACAAAAATTCAATCACGTTTATCTGGGAACGTGCTACTCGGAACGCGCGCTCTACAAGACGCAGTTCGCCGGCGTGGAATTTTTCAACGGCTTCCGCTGGTCGCAAAATGTTGATGAGCTGAAACACCTCGTGCGCCGTGAGGCCAAGAAACACCTGCTGGAGACAACGGAATTCCGCGAACTGTTTTACGAAGCCAGCCTTGAAAAAATCACCACCGCCAGTGCGTTCAGCGTGAAGTTGAAATAATTTTTAGCCGCAAAAAGGCGCAAAATTCGCAAAAAAGAAATTTTGGTTCTGCGCCTTTTGCGCTTTTTTGCGGCTATCAGTTTCTGAATTCCCCCAAGACGGTGGCAAGATTTTGCAACTGCGCGTGGGTGTGTCCGCTTGAAATGACAAACCGGAAAGTGCCGCGCGCCGCCGCGCCGTATTTCACGAACGGCGGATAAATTCCAGCGGCAAGCAGGGATTTTTTCAACCGCTCAACTTCCGCATCGTTTATGTCCGGCAGCCGCACCACCGGTGCCGGAGTTTCTGAAATCTCCCAGCCCGCCGCGCGCAGTTTTCCGCGCAACCACGACAGGTTGGCGAAAAGTTTTTTCCGCCGCGCGGAATCGCGGCTCAAAATTTTCAGGGACTCCAGCGCGGCCCCGGCCAGCGGCGGTGGCAGCGGCGTGGTTCCCACGAACGAGCGGCTGCGCGCCAGAATTTTCCCCCGCACCGCGCGTGACGACAGCACCACACCGCCGAACGCACCGAACGCCTTGCTCAACGTCCCGCACTGGATGATGCGCTCGCGCCGCACGCCTTCGTGTTCGAGCGCGCCCTTGCCGGTCTTTCCAACCACGCCGACGCCATGCGCGTCGTCCACGAGAATCATCCCGCCGCGCGGCAGGATTTTCAGATACGCCCGCAACGGCGCGACCGCGCCGTCGTAAGAAAACATTCCATCGGTCAAAATGATTGGCCGCGCGTTGCGTCCGAGCTTGGCGAAAAGTTTTTCCAACGCAGCGGCATTGCGATGCGGAAATTTTTTCACCGGACAATCCAGCATCCGCGCCGCGTCAATCAGTGCGTTGTGCGCCCGCTCATCAATGAAGGCGTGAGTGAATTCGCCGGCCAGCGCCTGCGCGGTTGCCAGCGGGGCGAGGTAGCCATCCGAAAGAATCAACGCGGCCTCGGCGGCGAAAAATCTGGCGAGCGCGCTTTCCAGTTGGAGATAAATGTCGCGGTTGCCCGTGGTCAGGCGCGAGGCGGAAACATTTAGCCCGGTTTCAGCCAAAGTTTTTTTGGCGGCGGCGGCGAGGCGCGGGTCGCGGGCGAGCCGGAAATAATCACACCCGGAAAAATTTATGAACGTGCGTCCGTGAAAGCGCAGTTCGTTCTGGCCGATGAATTCCAACGGCGCGGGAAAAGGGGGAATATTTTTTTTCATAAGGTGGCCAGCCGATAAATCGCACCAGTCGTGGCTTGCGGTTCTCCAACTGCCGAGGAGCCTACAACCAGCGGAAAACACCTCAAGAAAAAATGGTTTCTGGCCGGGCAACTAAAAGCGAGTCGCTAGAAATTCAACCTCAAGCTCGCCACGAAAGTCCGGCCGCGCGGCAGTTCCGCCATCAGGTTCAGCGGGTTCAGGCGATAGTCTTCATCGGTGAGGTTCAAAATTCCCGCGCGAATCTCTGCGTGGCGGCGCGCGAATCGCCAGCCGACCATCAGGTTGTGCTGCCACAAATCTTCCGCCGCGAGCGCTGGCGCGTAGCCAAAATTATTCTGGTGATACCAGCTCGATTCCCACTGCGCGAACAGGCCGCACGGATGATAAAAATTCAGCGCCAGCGAAACCGTATGCAGCACTGCGCGATTCTTTTGTTCCAACTGATCCAGCCCGGCGGCGGTGTCCGGGAGGTCGGGAAACTCCGTCGTCAGCTTTGCCTCGCTCAAGCGGTAGCGCGCGCTGGCGGAAAAATAATCGCCCAGCAACTGCGCCGCATAGACCGAGAGATTGCGTTCGCGAAAATCCAGTTGCTGCCGCGTCTGGCTGACCGTTCCCGGATCAATCAGCAGCCCGCCAAACGAACTGAAGCTGCCCGCCTCGCGCTCGCCTTTGGAAGTGAGTTGCTCCGTCTCGATGCCGAAAAAAGTCTCGCTCTTCAGCGACTGGTCGAAGCCGAGGCTGATGGTCTCGAAGCGCGATCCCGGCACGAGACCCGCCGCGCTCTCCGGCAGCAGGCTGCGATACGCTTGATTGAAACCGCCGACCAGCGTGGGTTCGAGCCGCACGCTGTTGTCGAAATAAAGTCCGCCGAGCGACCGCGTCCACGCCGCGCGAATCAGCCCGCGTTCCCACGGCTGAAACACGAGGCCAAGTTTTGGCGCGACCAGATTTCGCTCCGTCTCGCCCGAAGCCAGCGGCGGCAAATCCAAGTTGCGCGGAAACCGCACATGGCTGTAATCCACGCCGCCGATCACGCGCAGTTTGCTCGTCATCTGCCACGAGCCGTAGGCGTAGGCGTCGCCGCGTTCTAGGTGGCCGGAAATGTTTTGCGCCACGCGCACGATGGGCGTGCCGTTATTTGCCTCGGTCAATTTCACATCGTTGTCTTCCGCGCCCGACTGCCAGCGGCCACCGACGATGAGCGAAAATTTTTCCATTTCCCAGACGTGCTGAATGTCCGCCGAGTAAAGCGTGAACCGGCTGTTCAAGTCCGTCGCGAGCGGGCCGCTGCCCGTCGGCGCGGGCGTCAACGGGCCGTTCGCCACCGCGAGGACGCCGCTGCCAAACGCCGGTGTCTGGAGAAATAAAACATCCGCGTTGCCGTTGTGTTGCGTGAAATCGTCCTGCAACCGCGCGAACAAAAACAGCGTGTGGCTCTGCGGCGACCACGCGTGATGCCAGCCCGCGTAGATGTCCGGCTCCTGTTTTTCGTTCACGCGAAAATCGCGCGCGGCGGAATTCGGATCGTAGTGCGGCTGCACGTCGCCGGCCTCGGAATGAAAATCGCCGACTTGAAAATAAAATTCGTCGTCCGCCGTCACGCGCTGCTTCAGCGTGAGCGCGAAGTCGCGGCGCTCGCTGGCGTTGTTCGCACGCTGGCCGTGGAGGCTTTGATAGACCGTGTCGAACGCGTAGCTGAAGCCGCCGGTGGCACCGAACACCGTTGCTGTTTCGCTCCAATCGCCCCGGCTGCCGTAGCCGGTGAGCGAACTGAAACCGATGGGTTTCTGGTCGAAGAAACGCAGGCGCTCGGTCTGCGACAAGACCTGCGAAAGATTTCCTGCGCCCGGCGGCGCGAGCAGGTTGGCGACGAGCAATTCACTCTGCCGCGCGGTTTCGAGGCGGAGATTCACGCGCTGCAAATCTTCCTGCGCCTGATAACTGTTGGCGAGAAAGAGGTGGCCGGAAAAATTCGCGTAACTCTCGCTCACTGCGCGGGCGGCGACGTGGCGGCTCACGTCCGTCAAACCGGCGTCATCATAAATCGCCGCGAGATTCGCGCTGCGGATGGATTTATCGTCGTCCAAAAGCTCGCGGGAACGGAACGCGGCGCGGTTGTCGTTTTTATCGTAGGACGTTTCAAGGTCGCGGATGGCCGCGTTGAGTTTATTTTCCTGCCAGAGATGCAGCGCCGAGTAGAGCCACGCCGTCGGGTCGCTGCCATCGAGTTCCTTCGCGAGGCGAAATTCTTTTTCCGCCGCCGGCGCCTCGCCGACTTCACTCGCGGCCTTGCCAAGATAACTGCGGAACAAACTGCGCTGCGGTTCCAGCGCGGCGGCGGCTTGGAACGCGGCGCGGGCTTCGGAAAGATTTCTGTCGCGCAGCAAACACAGACCACGACCAAGCCAGGCGGAGCCGAGCGCGGCGTCAATCGCGCGGGCGCGGGCGAACGAATTCTGCGCGGTGGAAGTTTTGCCGGCGGCGAGCAGCACAAAACCTTGCAAGGCGTGCGCGGCGGCCAGACGCGGGGAAAGTTCCAACGCGCGCTTCAACTCGGACAACGCCGCGCGGCGATTGCCAAAAGTAAATTCCAGTTCGGCGAGCCGGGCGTGGGCGAAGCCGAAGCTGGGCGCGAGTTCCGCCGCGCGTTTCGCCGCCGCGCGCGCGCCGGGCAGATCAAACGCCGCCTGGCTCTCGTAGCTTTGCGCCAGCCAAGCAGCGGAGCGCGGCGGCTTCAGGATTTTCCGCCAGCCCGGCGAGCAGGGCTTCCGCCCCGGCCACGCGGCCGACGGCGAGTTCAAGCTGGGCGTGGAGAATTTTTGCGCCATCGCTTTCCGGCTCCAACGGTTCCGGCCACGCCGTGAGCGCGGCGAGCAGATCACCGGCGGAATAATTTTTCAAAACTTCCGCCAGCGCAACCTGCTCGGCGGCGGTGAAGGAAAGTTCCTCCGGCGCGACGATGGCGGGATAGTAAAGCGCCCACTGGATTTTGGCGGTGGCGTTGATGAGCGCAGTTTTTTGCGCGGGCTGGCCGGATTCAAGGCGGACTTCTTCGCCGCGCTGCAAACTGATTTCTTCCGTGGCGGACTTGAGCGAAACGAGGCCGTCAATCAAGGCGAGGTGAACGCTACCCTCACCGGCTTCGAGCAAAAATTCCGTCCCGCGAATCGCCCCGGCGGCGAGCGGCGTGTCGAACTCCACGTCGGCGGGTTTCTCGCGGTTGAAAAAATAGACCGAGCCGCGCGGCAGGCCGAAGCGTTTTTTCTCCGCGTTGCGCGGCGGCAAAATTTCCAGCGTGGTCAGTTCGTCGAGGCGCACCACGCTGCGGTCGGAGAGCTGGACGGCGGCGCGGCTGTGCGCGCGGGTGCGGACGCGGTCGCCGTCGCGCAGGGCGAGGCCGTTCGTGGCGGCGAGCCAGTTGGTGGTGCTGGCGGAAAGAAATTCCACGCGCCCGGCGGCCTCGATCAGCACGGAAGCCGGCTGCGCCGCCGCCGCCGCGAACGTCGCGAGCAGCAGCGCCAAAAACAGGAAACGAATTTTTAAGACGGCAACCATCGTCATGGGTTAAGCAGCGGGCTTGCCAAAGATTGAAACAGGCGCGGCGGTCTGAAAAGCCTTTGTTTTCAATGTCAGTTTTATCTGCGAAATTTTTTTTGTTCCGCGTTCGGAACAAAAATCTGATTCTCGTTTTGCAGCGCGTCTTTTTCCCGCAGCCCACGGCATGGATTTGGGGAGCGCGCCCGCCTCGGGCGCGGCGGGTCGCGCCCTCGCGACCCGCCCGGGCGGATGAAAACCAAACTTCATTCGGTTGGCCTGCGTGCGTTCAGGTTCGGCGCGAGGGCGCGCCGAACGAGCGCCGGGGCGGCTGCGCCCCCCATTTCCTATGGCATGGATTCGCTGGAAACAATTTTCATTCAACCTTCACCCGAAAAAATTTCGTGCCCGGCCCGGCGATGTTCGTGGAAAAATTTCCGCCGTCGCCGGTGAGGGCCGCGCTCCACGGCGTCCACGGGCCGACAATGTTCGTTGCCTGCAAAATGGTGTAGCGGAAATTCGCCTGCGTCGGGAACGTGAGGTTGACTGCGCCGGAATTTTTTTCAACCGAACAACTCATCGGCGTGACGACGTGGACGAGGTTGCTGACGGTGATGGCACCGAGGTCGTTCGTCACGGTGAGCGTGTAGGTGGCGGTGTTGGCGCTGTTCACATTCGTGAGTTGAAGAAAAGGAACCGCCGCGCCCGCGATGTTCGTGCCGTTCTTTTTCCACGAGCAGACGAGCGGCTGCGCGCCGGTGATGGACGGCGCGAGCGTGAGGTTTGCACCAACGAAAACCGTCTGCGTGACGACGAGGCTCGCGGCGGCGGGCGGCTGCGCGGGCAGGTTGGTGTTGAGGCCGTAGTTGAGCCACGCGATCCCGCGCGCCGCGTTCACGCCGTCCACCACGATGACGTAGGGCCGCGTCTTCAGCGCCTGAAACGTCACGCGCGCCGCGCCCTGCGGGGCGATGGAGTCGTTGTCGCACGCGATGGAAATTAAATTTGTGTAGCTCGTGAGCGGGCCGTTGTAAGTATAGACCTCCATCACGGTGTCGTAGGAACTGCCGATGGTGTCGAGCGTGAGCGTGCCGTTGGTGGGCGGCGTGTATTGCAGCCAATACGACGCGCCGCCAGTCACGCCGCAGTGCGGCGGCTCGGTCGGGTCGGTCGTGGCGAAGGTGGTGTTGAAAACCTGGCTGCCGTTGTAGCCGCGCACGACGCCGATGTTCGGCGTGAACGCACCGCCGCCGCTGCCGCCGGGACGGATGGCAACTTTGGAAAGAATGGCGTGGCCGGAATTTGTGCTGCCGTCATCGCCGATCAACGCGGAGCCGGGCGCGTCGAGCAATTTGTCCTCGGCCAGCGTGTTGGTCGAGCCGTCGGAATTGATCTGCAATTCGACGGGCGTGGTGAAAAAACGCACGCGGTTGTTGCCGTTGCCCACGGTGACGCGCAACTGGTAGCGGCCCACGTTCGTGTCCTGCAAACTGGCGATGAAAAAATTTGTGGCGTTCTGGTTCGTCGCCTCGTTGCCATTGAAGAACCACTGGAACTGCGCGCCGCCAGCGGACGCCAGGTTGACGGCGAGGTTGACCGGGTCGCCCTGCTTCGCGGCAAGATCGTTCGGCGTGCTGACGATGATCGGCGGCGGCGCGGTCGCGGGCAGAAAACTCCAGGCCAGCGCCACCGTGCCGGTCGCACCTTGATAACCGTCCACGGCAATCTCGTAACGGCGACCGGCGATGGCACCAATCTGGATCAAGCTCGTCGGCGGTGCAGCGGGGTCATCGTCGTTGCGCGCCTCCTCGTGCAGTTGCGTCACGGAAATTCCGTTGGTCGTGTAGGCCGAGAGCAGCGTGTCGAAACTGCTGCCGTGCGTGTCGAACGTCGCGATGCCGTTCGTCGGCGCGACCCAGGAAATCCACAGCGAATGGCCGCCGACTTTTCCGCCGTGCTTCGGCTCGCCGGTTTCGACCGTCGCCGCCGAGTTGTCGCCAACCAAAGTTTCGTTCGTGGTGAAGATGGTTTCGCGGTTCGTGAAAAAATCCTGAAACGCCGCCGCCTGCGCGTCGGCCATCGCGGCGAACGCGCAAAAAAACAAAGCCGTGGCCGCGCCGCGCAGGACGCCGCTGCCAAGCCAGAGTTTCAGGCTGCACTTCATGATTGCCGCGAAGTATCGCATATCCGCCGGAACGCGTCCGGCAAATTCTTCTTTAAGCAGGGGCTTTGCCAACGGGGAGGAACCGCAGAATCACAGGTGAATGAAGGGTGGACAAAGAAGCCGCGTGGAAAAATGTTCCGCCGCTGTTCCGCCATCGGAACAAATCACAGAAGTTTTAACCACCGATGGACACAGATAAACACAGCTTGAAAAATTTCAATTTCAGCTTCTGGATTTTATCCGTGTCCATCTGTGGTTAAAAAATTTTCTTTTAGTTTGCGACGTCACTCTTTTTCCACGCGCAGCTCCGGCCATTTTTCCAGCCGACGCAGCAAGGCCTGCGGCGACATCCCCAGTTTCGTGGCCGCGCGGCGGATGCCGCCGTTCACCTCGCGCAACGTGTCGCGGATGAGGCGGTATTCTTGCGCCTCAATGGGGGAAAGATTTCGGTCTCCGGGCAACGGCTCGGTTGCACCTGCTGCCGCTGGCATCACCGCCGCCCCAGACCCCAGACCCGAGACGCCAGACGCAATTCTACCGAGCCAGTTCACATCCAGCGCCAGCCACTTCGCGTCGTCGTCCGTCTTGAGCAACGAACGCTCCAGCACATTGCGCAATTCGCGGACGTTGCCGGGAAAATCATGCGCGGAAAGTTTCGACAAATCCTCCGGCGTGAGCAGCGGTTTGGTGCGCCCGTATTTTTTCGCGAGCTGCATCAGCAACAATTCCGCCAGACCCGGAATGTCCGCGCGGCGCTGGCGCAACGGCGGCAATTCCACGCTGAACACATCAAAGCGATACAATAAATCTTCGCGGAAACGTCCGGCCTTCACTTCCGCCGCGAGATTTTTATTCGTCGCCGCCACGAAGCGCCCCGTGAACGGCTGCGCCTCCGTGCTGCCGAGCGCGCGATACTCGCGGGCCTCCAGCAGCCGCAGCAACTTGGCCTGCAACACCAGCGGCACTTCACCGATTTCATCGAGGAACAGCGTGCCGCCCGCCGCCGCCGCCACCAACCCGCCGCGTTTTTTATCTGCGCCCGTGAATGCCCCGCGTTCCGCGCCGAATAATTCCGATTCAAACATCTCCGCCGGCAGCGCCGCGCAGTTCACCGCGATGAAGGGCGCGTTGCCTTTGGGAAAACTCAACTGATGCAGCCCGCGCGCCGCGAGATCCTTGCCCGTGCCGGTTTCGCCCGTGAGCAACACCGTGCTCGCCGCGTGTTTCGCCGCCTGCGCGAGCTGCTGCAACACGCCCTTCATCGCGGCGGACGCGCCGAAAATTTCGGCGGCGCTCGCGGGTTCGCGGCTGGAATTCATCCGCAACTTCGCGCGGTTCAACGCGGCGGCCAGCGCATCGGCGGAGATCGGCTTGGTGAGATACTCGAACAGCCCGTTGCGCGTGAGCGCCACCGCCTCGCCCAAGTCCGGCGCGCCCGTGATCATGATGACCGGCGCATCGGGATGGCGGCGCGAAACGGTGTCGTAAAAATGATAGCCCTTGCCGTCCGGCAAATGGTTATCCAGCAGCACGAGATCAAAATGTTGCGCCGCCGCGATCTGATGCGCGCTGGCGATGGTGTGCGCCAGCGTCACCCGCCCGCCCGCCTCGCGCACGACGCCGCCCGCCAGCGTGGCGAACGCGACATCGTCATCCACGATGAGGCAGGAAAAATTTTCGGCGGCGCGGTTCACGGGTTTAATGGGCGAAGTGTAACGGAAGACGAATTCACTTCAAGCAACCGCTGACCATGTTCAACAAATCCGCCAGCGCGAACGGTTTTTCCAATTCCATCACGCCTGCCAATCCCGCGCCGCCTTCGCCGCTCGCCAAAATCACCGGCAGCTTCGGATTCAGTTTGCGGATTTCGGCGATGGCCTGCGGGCCGGTCATCAACGGCATGGAATTATCCGTGATGAGCACGCGCACTTCGGCGGCGTGCTGCCGGTAGAGCGTCACCGCCTCCGCGCCGTTCGCCGCCGTGATGACGCGATAGCCGAACTCCGTCAGCTCCGCCGCCACGAGTTCGCACAACGCCTGTTCGTCATCGGCCAGCAGAATCAGTTCGCCGTGGCCGCGCAAAAGGTTTTCCACCGCCTGCGCTTTTTCCTCGACGATAAACTCCGGCGCGCACGCGAGAAAAACTTCAAAGCTCGTGCCGTGGCCGGGTTCGCTCTCGACGCGCAGAAATCCGCCGTGCGCCTGCAAAATGCGGACGACCGTGGCCAGCCCGATGCCCGTGCCTTTGCCCTCGCCCTTCGTGGTGAAGAACGGCTCAAAAATTTTCGCCTTCACTTCCGGCGTCATCCCCGTGCCGGTGTCCGAGACGAGGAGGGAGATGAATTTGGCGTCTGGCGTCTGGGGTCTGGGGTCTGGGTCAGCGGGCGGAGCGCCGAGCACCCGCTCGGCGCGTTCATCGCCTTCAACTGTTCGCGCCGAGCGGGTGCTCGGCGCTCCAAAGCCGGCGCGCAACTGCGCCAGTTCATCCGCTTTCAACTCCACATTGTCCGCCACGAAAGAAATTTTTCCGCCGTCCGGCATCGCGTCGCGGGCATTCACGCAGAGATTCAAAAGCACTTGATGCAACTGCGTGAGATTGCCTTGCACCGGCCACAGATCGCGCGGCACAAAAGTTTCCACGGAAATGTTTTTCGGAAAAGTTTCGCGGCACATTTTTTCCAAATCCTTGACGAGCGGGCCAAGTTCCAGCCGCTCGAACTCGCCGCCGCGCCCGCGCGCAAAGAGCAAGACCTGCCGCACCATGTCCGCGCCGCGATTCGCGCTGGTCTCAATGAGCGAGAGGAGTTTTTTATCGTCCTCGCTCGTGGCTTTGCGGCGAAGCAACTGCGCGCCGAGCAGCACGGGCGAGAGCGCGTTGTTCAAGTCGTGCGCCATGCCGCCCGCGAGCGTGCCGATGGTGTTCATGCGCTGCGTGCGGAGGAATTGCTGCTCCAGATTTTTCTTTTCCGTGATGTCGCTGTTGATGAGCAGCAGCGCGCTGGGCTGGTTGATCTCGTCACGAATCAAAGTCCACCGGCTCGCGGCGATGACGAGGCTGCCGTCGGCGGTCTGCAATTTGATTTCGCCATTCCATTCGCCGTCGCGCAGCGCGGTGGCGCGGGCCTTGGCGGCGGTGGCGGGGTCGGCGGAAAAGATTTCCGCAACCGGAGCGCCGAGCACCTGCTCGGCGCGTTCGTTGGCTTCAACTGTTCGGGCCGAGCTGGTGCTCGGCGCTCCCAACAATTTTTCCGCGCTCGGATTCGCGTAGAGAATTTCTCCATCGAGCGATTGCACGAGAATCGCGTCGTGCGCCTTGTCGAGCAGCGCCGCCTGCTCGCGGATTTTGGCGTCGGCAATTTTCTTCGCGGCTTCCAATTTGCGGCGAGTGAAAAACCATTCCTGAAACTGCCAGAGCCACGAGCCGAACAACGCGGCGGGAATCTGCACCGCTCCAACCACGAGCCACGGAAACCAGACGTTCGCCGAAAATCCCGCGAGCGAAACCAGCAGCGCGCTGCCTGCGCCGAGGAACGCGAGCACCGTCGCCGGTAACGGACGGAACCACAGCAGCCCGCCGCCGAACAGCAGCGCGGTGAAAACGAGGAGCAGATTTTCGCCAGTGCTGGACAGGCGTTTCAGGGCGTCGCCGCGCAGGAGATTCAGCAGTTGCGTGGCGTGGACTTCCACGCCGGGCATGAAAAATTCCTTGTTGCGCCACGAGTGGAACGGGCTGCGGAACTCATCGCGTTGCGCGTCGGCTGAACTGGTGATGGGCCGCGCGCCGACGAACACAATCTTGCCGTGAAAAAAGTTTTTCGGCAACGCGTTCAGGTCGAGTGCTTCGCTGTAACTGACGTGTGGGAGGGTCAGCGCCGGGCCGTAGTAACGCAGCCAGAGGCCGGGCGTGGCGTTGGTGAGGGCGGTGAACCGCGCCGTCGCGAGGCTCAAACTGGCCAGCCGGTCCGCGCCGATCTCCGGCAGATGGCGGCGCACGGTGAAATCGTCGTCCACCACCAGCGACGCGACCCCCCAGCCGGCGGCGGCACGGGCGAACGGCTCGTAGGGCGGGTTGAGCACCGTCAGGCGCGCCCAGCTTTCATCGGCGGAAGTCGCGTGGGAATTTTTGTTGCTGTGCTCGGCGGCGAGGATGACGCGGGAATTTTTTTTCAGGGCGGCGGCGAAGGCTGCATCGTCCGCCGGCGATTCACCCGGTTCATCGAAAAGAATGTCGAGGGCCACGGCGCGCGCGCCGTCGGCGGCAAGGCGGTCGAGCAGCCGCGCGTGCAGGGCGCGCGACCAGCGGGCGGTCGGGTCCTGGCGTTCGTGCAGATACGAGGCGAGGTCGAGATAGACGATGACGACGCGGTCGTCGGAAAATTTTTTCGCGGCGGACAGCGAGAGCGAATGAAGCAAGTCGTAGCTGTCGGCGGAGAAATTTTCCTTCAGCGCGAGGCCGAGCAGCGCGACGACGGCCGCCAGCAGCAGCGCGGCGATCCGGCGCGGGCGAGTGGATTGCGGGAAGGCCATTTGCCGGCGAGCATAGCGGCGGAGCAGATTCATGGCGAGCAGGCTTTGCCTGAAGGTGGTGTGACGATGGCTGGTGGCGATTTTCGCGCTGTGAAAATCCCGCGCGTAAAGCGCGCGGAATGAACGTGGGTGGAACCGGCTTCCAGCCGGTTGTTTCCGGCATCTTGCCGGAAACCGGAGAGGCGCACCCGCCAGTCAAAAGCGCGGACGTGGGCGTGCGGGTGCGTCACTTCGGAATTTGGCTGGAAGCCAAATTCAACCGGCTGGAAGCCGGTTCCACCGGGCGCGCAGAACTTGCTTCGTCCATTCGTTGCCGTCGCCTGACGCTGCGCTCGGCGACGGAATTTTCGCAGCGCGAAAATTTCCACCACGAATAGTGGCACTGGCATCTTGCCTGTGAGTTTGTGTTTTGGCTTCGTATCTGGAACACACAGGCTGGAAGCCTGTGCCACTACCGAACGGCAAAGTCCACGGCTTGGACGGAGGCAACGGAGCTTCGCTGTTTTCTCCGTTGCCGCCTGCTCAATTTTGCCGCCGCTCACGGCGTGGTGCCGCAGGGGCGCGTGCGGTAAAACCGCTGCGCGAAATTTCCCGCGTCGGTGTCCACGAAGCCGTCCACCGCGCCGGCCGCAGTCGAGGAATCGCTCGTGCCGACCGACACCCAGTTGACCATGTTCGTCGAGGCCTCGATGGTCCAGCACGGCGTGTTGTTCGTGACTGGCACGCTGCTCACGACGGCGGCGTTCGTGACGAGCGCGGTCGTCACCGCCTGCACCGGCACGGGCACGGTGAAATGCGTGTAGCGATAGCGCACTTTTGGATAATGCCGGATGGCAAAACGCCGCGAGCTGTAGCTCAAATAATCGCGGATGGTCGCGCCCGCCGTGGCCGGACTTCCCATCAGATACGGCGGTGGAAACACATCCAGCGCGGGTTGCTGCAACGCAAGCACGACCGTCTCGAAGGCTTCCACCGTGCCGTCGGCAACGGGAACGATCGCAATGTCCACGCCCGTCGCGCCGTTCGTGAAGTTCACGAAGCCGGAGAGCGTGGCGTAATCCACGCCGTTCGCTGCCGTCCCGCCGATGTCGTAATTCACCGTGAGCGGCGCGGAAACATTTCCCACGCGGCTCACCAGCAGATGCGCGTTGCGGCGGTAAATGCCGAGGTAGTGCTCCACCGCCACCGGATCGGTCGCGGTGATTTTCACGATGGACAAATTCGTCGGCGCGTAGTCGCGGAGGATGACCGTCGCGGCGTTGTTGGTCGCGCCCTCATCCAGGAGGTAGCTCGCCGGGTCGGGCGGCGCGATGAGCGTCGGCTGCAATGCGAGCGTGACCGTCTCGTTGCCTTCCGCGAGCGTGTCGTAAATCGGATTCACGTTCACTTGCACGCTGCTCGCGCCAGCGGGAATCACGGCGGAATTGGAAATGGTTTCAAAATCCACGCCGTTCTTCGCCGTGCCGCCGAGGGAAAAATTCACCATGAGAGCGTTCGTCAGCGGCGCGGTGCGCGTGATCGTGAACGCGCCGGGATTCTGCGGCTGGCCGGAGAGCGCGGAAACCTCCGCCGCGTCCGCGTCGCTCGCCGTCACGCTCAAGACGGAAAACGGCGCCGCGTTCGTGTCGTTGTCGAGCAGGTTGAGCGTCGCGTCGCCCTCCACATACGAGCCGGTCGGCGCGCCCGCGCCGCCGCTCTCGATGAAGGTGATGATCGGAAACACCAGTTGCAACCGCACCGTCTCGGTCGGCTCGATGAAGTAGTCGTTGATCGGGTTGATGAGGACTTCGCGCGTCACAATGTTCGTGCCGCCGTTGGTCGAAGTCGTCGTCGCACCCCAGGCGTAGTTGTAATCCACGCCCTGCCGCGCCGTGCCGCTGAAGGTCGGGAAATAGAATTGGAAATTCCCCGGTGTGCCGCGCTGCACGATGAGAAATTTTCCCGGATTCGGCGTTTCACCCGCATCCGTCTCCGCCGCTTCGGCGTCAACGGCGATGACTTCGAAGGTTGCGAACGTCGGCGGCGGCGGCGGTGGCGGCGGCGGGTTAATGACATAGACGCTGCGTGAAATGTAAGTCGTGTTCGTGCGGCTGTCCGTGACGGCCACCGTGACCGGACTGGAAAAAATCGCCGACGCAAAAGCGATTTGCGCCGACGCGCTGAACGGCGCATCCAACGTCGTGTTCGTGTTGATGCCGCTCGCGCCATTCGTGCCGCCGGAAAGATACCAGCTCGTGATCCACGCGCCGGCGCTGCTCGCGGTGAAACTCACCGTGAACGGCTGGCCCACGATGCCGACGGAACTCGCCGTCGGCGACGTGACCGTCAGCACCGGCGGCGGATAAAAATCATTGTCGTGAATCACCGCCGAGGCCGTGTTCGACACGAGCGCGACGGCGTAAGCCTCGGCGGGCGGCGGCAGATTCGTGATGCCCGACGGAAGAAAACTGAACGTCACCGTCTCGTCGCCCTCAATTTCCAAATCATCAATGGGCGTCACCACCACGTCGGCGGTGAGCGCGTTCGCGGGCATCGCGATCTGGCCGGAGAGCGTCGCGTAGTCCACGCCGTTGATGGCCGTGCCGCCGAGCGCGTAGTTGATGTTCAACGCCACCGTCGTGTTGCCCTCGCGCGTGATGCGGAACGTTGCCGTGTTCGGCACGCCGTTGCTCGTCTCCGCCGCCGCGTCGTCAATCGCCGCGACGGTGAGCTGCGCGCGGGCGGGCGCGAGCGGGTCTTCGTTGTCCGCGATGTCGAAGCGCGCCTTGTTGTTCGCGGAACTCACGGTGTAATAGGCGGGATTCGCCGCCGCAAGAATTTCGAGCTGCACGCGCTCCAAGCCCTCGGTGAGAAAATCGTCGAGCACGTTCAAGGGAATGTCGAGATTCGCCGCGCCCGCCGGAATCGTGACCACGCTGCCAATCGTGCCGATGCCGAAAACATAATCCACGCCCTGCACCGCCACGCCCGTGACGCGCACGCTGACGGTGAGTGAAATGGCCGTGCTGCCCGTGCGTGAGATGCGGAACAGGCCGGGGTTCGGCGTTTGTCCCGCGAGGGTTTCTGCCGCATCGGCATCCGGCGCGGTGATGGCGACAACCGGCTGCGCGTGCAACGGCGCGGCCAGCGCGAGGAGCGCGAGCAGCGCAAACGAAATGCCCGCGAGGAGTTGGTTGGTTTTCATTATTTTTTCCTTTCAGGTTGGTTAGAGTGTTTCCAAAAATTTTGCGGCAATGGTAAAAATGGCGGCTGGAATTGCGCGACAGCGTCTTGGACTGCGCCAGTCCTCTGGCGCTTTGGCGTCGCCAGCCGTGCGGATGAAAAGCGGCAGAGGACTGCCGCAGTCCAAAACCTTGCGGCTCATCGGAACGCACTTCCGAGTTCGGCCCGCCGCCGGCGTTCTCCAGATTTTTGCGCTTAGCTTCATTCTTAAATTTTTCTTTAACGCACAGGCAAGATGCCTGTGCCACTACGGTTCACGGCGCGGCGGGCGTGGCGTTCACCCGGAAAAATTTCTGCGGCGAAACCACGTCCGGTGTTGTCACCAAATTTGTTCCGAGCGCGGGCCACTGGTTCGTCGGCGCGACGGGCGACCAGTTCGGCGACGTGAGCGAGTCCGAACTTTCCACGGTGAATTTCCATTGCGCGCCGTAGCCGTTCCACGAAATCGCCAGCGTGCCGGGCGAATTTCCATTCGCAATTTTCAGCGTCACATTCGGCGTCACGAGCGTCGTGAAGAAGATGCTCGTCGGCTGGCTCACGTTGCCCGCCGCGTCGGACGCGGTGATGACCGTGGTGTAACCCGCGTTCGCAAGCAGGCCGGTGAACGTGGTGTTCGTGTTCGCGCCCGGCACGTCGAGCGTCACGACCTGGTTCGACGGCGCGGCGAAATGCGTGGCGACGAGGTGATAATTCACCACGCCCACGTTGTCGCCGGCGGGCGTCCAAGAAAGATTGCAGCGATCAAAAGAAATTCCGCTCGCGGTCAGTTGCGCGACGGGCGTGGGCGGCACGGTGTCCGTCGTGCCGGGCAACACTACGACGCTGAACGTCGCGCTGCCGCCGCTCGTGAAGGCGTTCGTCGCGAACATGGTGAACGTGTTCGTGCCGACCTGTTGCGGCGTGGGCTGCCATTGCATCACGACGTAATCGCTGTTCGTATTCGCGCCCGCGATGCGCGTCATCGTCATGCCCGCCGGGCCGGTGAAGGTGCTGAAGCGCGGCAGATTCGGCAGCG
>JAYVQV010000505.1:0-4181 GCA_043776855.1 Limisphaerales bacterium
TTTCCGGGTTCATCGCCATCAGCGTCTCGTGCGCTTCGAGGCTGGTGCGCGTGATTTGTTCGTGCGTGGGGTTGATGGATTCCGGCACGCAGGCGTGGGCGTCGGCGGGCAGTTCCAGCGCGCCAGCCTTCATGTGGAAGAGATGCGCCGCGCCGAGGTTTTCCAAAAGTTCCGCCACCCGCGTCGTGGCGTTGAAGAGTTCGATGCCGGTTCCGGCGACGCAGCCTTTGGGATTCAATTTCATCCCGAACCCGCAGAGGACGCCGAGAAAAGTGCTGTCCATCAGCACGCACTCCGAGAGGTCAATGGCGAAGTGCTTGTAGCCCTTGGCGGAAAGCTCGGCCAGCACCGTCTTGAAATCCGGGCTGCCCGCGAAGTTCGCGCGGCCCGTGACCCGCAGGCACGCGATCCTTTTTCCGACCAGCACTGAAATGTTTGCGTTTGCCATTTTGATTCCTAAATTTTTTAAGCCATCATTGCCTGCGGAGTCACGATTTGCACCAACGCCTGCTGCAAGACGAGCGCCTCGTCCAACCCGCTGCTTACGAGCTTCTGGTTGCAGCGCAGCAACACTTCCAGCGCGTTCACCAACTCTGACGAGCTATATTTTTTGACCTGCGGCAGGGCTTTGTAAAGCACATACGGATTGATGGCGAGCGGGTTAAATTTTTTCTCCGCTGGTAATTTATCGGCCGGCACGCGCTCCAGTTGAACCTTGAATGAATTGTAATCGCGCGGTTCCTTGATCCAGCCTTCGCGCATCATCTCCTTCAAAAAAAGCAGCGCGCGAATTTTGCTCGTCAGCCCGTAGAGCAGGCCGATCTCGGACTTGTCCTTGTCAATCTTCGCGCGGATTTCCCAAAGCTCCTCGTCGAGGCACTTGAGCAGCGCGGGCAGGTTGCGGTCGCCGAGCGCGTCGCCGAGCGCGAACGCCCGCGCGGATTTGTTTAGCGGACAGATGCGCGTCACGTCCGCCAGTTCAATCTTGGTGCGGTCACCGACGGAGACGCAAAGTTTTTCCACTTCGTTCTCCAGTTGCCGCGCGCTGCTGCCGGCGCGCTGCATCAATTCCATCAGCGCCTCGCGGGAAATTTCCTTCGCCCGAACCTTGAGCGCGTTGCGGGCGGCAACCTGTGCGCGATCCGCCCAGTCCTTATCGTCCAATGACCACGCGGCGAAAGTCTCCACCGTGCCGAGCTTGTCGAGCGTCTTGTAAAAAGTTTTCCGCTTGTCCACCTTGCCCGCGCTGATGAGAAGGCGAACAGTTTTCCACTCGAAAGTTTTCAACTCCTCCGCGAGTTCGCCGAGCGCTTCGGTGACAGCCGCCGCCGAAGCCGTGCGGTCTTCGCCAAGAAAATTACAATCGCGCAGCCAGACGGCCTTGCCGCCGCCGAAGAAGGGCAGGGTGTGCAGCGCTTCACGCAGCTTGCCGAGCGCGGAAAGCGCGTCGCCGCTGTTGCCGACGGTGGCCTCGATGATTTCGTGATCCATCCCGCCAAGTTCCGCCGACCACTCGGTGAAGAGCTGCCGGGCGCGCTGCTTTACGGCCAGGTCGTCATCGCCGCAAATCAGCGCGAGGGGATTGGGATTTGCGGACGCCATGTCAGTCGGACTCTTCGCCGGATTCGTTCATCTTTTCCAGCACCGAACTCATGTCCTCGACCGACTCGAAAAGTTTTGCCGAAACAAAAACCGGTTTTTTCTGCGCCGCTGCGAGCGCGAGACAGTCGCTGGGACGCGCGTCCAGCTCCACAATTTTCTTTTCCGTGTGCAGTTCGTTTTGCTGGAGCAAAATCAGCCGGGCGAAGTAGGTGGAATTTTTCAGGTCGGTGATGATGACGCGTTCCACCGTGATGCCGAAGCCGAGGAAGACGCGGTTGATGAGGTCATGCGTGAGCGGACGTTCCTTCGGCGTGTCGCGCAGAAACATCCCGATGACCGCGCCCATCTGCGGTTCGACCTGGATGACGAAAACTTTTTTGTCCGTGCCGACGAACAGCGCGCAACTGTTATTGGCCGGCAGGATTCCACGGATTTGAACGGGAACGACTTCGTTTTTCACGCCACAAGTTTATGCCGCAATCAGCAAATGACAAGCCCACGCAAGGCGGAGCAGTGGGGCCATTTGAGGAGCGCCGAGCATTGCTCGGCTTGAACGCAGATGCGGTTCCGCAACGTGCCGAGCGATGCTCGGCGCTCCGCGCGTAAATTTAGCCGTGCTGTCGGAACGATGCCGTTGAACTGGGGAGCGTGCCCGCCCCGGGCGCAGCGGGTCGCGCCCGCGCGACCCGCCCGGGCGGACGAAAACCAAACACCAATCGGTTGGCCTGCGTGCGTTCGGGTTCGGCGCGAGGGCGCGCCGAACCACAGCCGGGGCGGCTGCGCTCCCCATTTTCAACCGCATTTATTCGGTTTAGATAATCATGTTCCAACCCGGACAACTTAAGCGCCGCGCGCACTTCTTCGATCAACTGGCTTCGATGATTGCGGCGGGTGTCACGTTGACCAAGGCGCTGGAGATGGTCGGCAAGAAACGAATCCGTGGCATTCCCTACGAAGTCATTCAGCAGTTGATTGAACATTTGCGGGCCGGTCACACTTTTTCCGACGCCATGCAGTTGTTGAGCGGACAAAAACGCGGCGGGCCGGGCATCGAAGTTTCGCTCACGGGCCGGAAAGAATTTTGGCTGACGGATTTTGACATCGCGCTCCTTTCCGTCGGCGAAGAATCGGGACGGCTCGATCAGTCGTTCAAAGTGCTGGGTCGCTACTACGCCTCGCGCGCCAAAATCATCAGTGACACGCTCGCCAAGTTGGGCATGACGGTTTTGACGCTGCACGTTTTCATCCTGATTTTTCCGCTGCCGTATCTCGTCGGCTTCGTGCTGGGCATCGTCAACAACGACTATTCGCAATGCCTGCCGTTCATCATCGAGAAGACCGTCGTCTTCGCCGTGCTTTACGGGACGGTTTATTTTTTCGCCTTCGCCTTCAAAGGCAACCGCGGCGAATTTTGGCGTCTG
This sequence comes from Limisphaerales bacterium, assembly GCA_043776855.1. Lineage (GTDB taxonomy): Bacteria > Verrucomicrobiota > Verrucomicrobiia > Limisphaerales > UBA11358 > UBA11358. Next base: position 3,024 of record JAYVQV010000505.1, read on the forward strand.
ATCATCGAGGCCATTTTTAGTTTTATTCCGTGGCTGGGCAGCGGCCTCAAGTATCTGGCTCTGGCGCGGTTTTCGCTCGCGCTGGATGCGCTGCAAACCGCCGGCGTTTCGGTGCCAAAAAGTTGGGAGCTGGCCGCCAACGCCTCCGGTTCGCCGCGTTTGAAACGCGAAGTCCTTGCGTGGCTCCCGGAACTCGAAACCGGAGTCACGCCCGCTGACATGGTGAACCAGATCCGTTATTTCCCGGAGATGTTCGCGAATCTTTATTCGTCGGCGGAGATGAGCGGCAAGCAGGATGAAACGCTCCAGCGCTTGCACACCTACTACGAGGATGAGGGTTTTCAAAACCTGAATACCTTTGCCTTCGCGCTGCGGATGACCATCTTCGGCGTCATTGCCGTCGTCATCGCCTACAACGTCATCCGTTTCTGGGTGAATTATTATGGCGCGCTGCTCAACACCGTCTGAAAATTTTTAGATGCAGCCGTTCAAAAACAATTTGCCCGCCGTAGTGGCACAGGCTTCTAGCCTGTGGGTTGCAATTTCAGGCCCGAGCGGTTTCAAAAAAACTGTGGCTGAAATTTATCTGCTGGCTGCGAACGGCCGCACTCCAAGACGCGGCCGCGCCCGGCGTCAGCATCAGAATTTTCCCAACGCGCGCAGAATTTTTTACCGCTGTCAAAAACTCACAGGCTAGAAGCCTGTGCCACTAAAACTTTATGACCATTGCCGAAATCCTTTCCAACGAAGAACTCCGCCAGCACGAATTTCCCGTCGCGAAAAATAAAATCTTCCTCGCGCACGCCGGCGTCTGCGCTTTGCCGCGCCGCGTCGCGCAGGCGATGAACGATTGCGCCAACGAAGCCACGCTTGGCGATCAGGAGGAATTCGTCATGCACCGCATCGAGGACGCGCGGAAGGCGGGCGCGAAATTGCTGAACTGCCAGCCGGATGAAGTTTCCCTCGTCGGCCCGACCTCGCTCGCGTTGAGCTTCGTCGCGTCGGGATTAAATTTTCGCAAGGGTGACAACATCCTCATCTATCACGACGATTATCCGTCAAATGTTTATCCGTGGATGGCGCTCGCCGAGAAGGGCGTCAAAGTCCGCCTGCTCAACATCCGCAATCTCGGCGCCATCCGCAAAGTGGACGTCATGG
>JAYVQV010000506.1:0-4179 GCA_043776855.1 Limisphaerales bacterium
CGGAAATTTTATTTTCCGCCAGCGCCTTCGCCGCGAGGCGCGCAGTGATGGCATCGCTCTCCGCGTGAACGGCGACGAGCCTGCCGAGTTGCGCGCAAACTTTCATGCCGTCCTTCAACGTGGCGTTGTCCACGCACTCGAAGTCTTCGATGCCGCTGTTCGCCATGAAGGCCTTGAAGCCAATGACGCCGCGCGCAGCGAGATTTTCCAGCTTGTTGAGATTGCCGGGAACGAGTCCGCCCCAGAGCGCGAAGTCGGTCAAAGATTTTTCCTCGGCGGCGATGAGTTTCGCGTCGAAGCTGCGCGTGTCGCACGTCGGCGGATGCGCGTTGAGCGGCATATCAAAAAACGTCGTGCCGCCGCCCGCTGCGAGCGCGCTTGAGCCGGAATCAATTCCTTCCCAATCCGCGCGACCGGGGTCGTTGAAGTGGACGTGCGAATCAATCACGCCGGGAAAAATGTGCAGGCCACGCGCGTCAATTTCCTCGCGCGCCGCGCCGCCTGCGCCGAGGGAAATAATTTTGCCATCCGCGATGCCGAGGTCGGCGCGCACCTCGCCGTCCGGCGTGATGAGCGTGGCGTGGCGGATGATGAGGTCGAGGGAGGTCATGCTTGAACTGGAGCGCGGCGTTCACGCCGCTTCAAGCTCCAAAATGAGACCGATTGAAAAATTATTCCGGCTTTGCCATTGCGGGAATTGAAGCGGGCTAAAGCCCGCGCTCCGTTCCGGAAAGTTGCGAACGAGTCATTCATGCCGCCTCGCAATTTCATGGATGAAATCCGCCAGCACTTCCACCGCGACTTTCACATCGGCGGTCTTCACCGACTCGGCGGGATTGTGGCTGATGCCGCCTTGGCAGCGGACGAACAGCATGGCGACGGGACAAATTTCGGAAAGCGCCACGGCATCGTGGCCTGCGCCGCTGGACAATTTCAAAACTTTTAGGCCGCGCCGTGCGACGCATCTGGAGAAAATCCGCGTCAAAGTTTTATCACACGGCACGGCGGCAGCCTGCTGCACGGGCGTCCAAGTCAATTTAAGTCCGCGACGTTTAGCGATGGCTTTGGCTTTGGCGCAGAGTGAATTCACGGCGGCCCGGCGGCGGGAATCAGTTTGGTCACGCACGTCGAGTGTCAGCATGACATGGCCGGGAATCACATTGCTGGCACCGGGCGCCACCGTAAGCTTGCCGACGGTCGCCACCGTTTGAGCGCGGGCAGATGCGGTGGCCTCGACCGCCGAGACAAATTCCGCCGCGCCCGCCAAAGCGTCGTGACGGCCTTTCATCGGAACGGTTCCGGCATGACCAGCGACGCCGTGAAATTCAATCTGCAAACGGCTTTGCCCCGCGATGGCCGTGACGACGCCCACCGGCAAATCATTTTGCTCCAGCACCGGGCCTTGCTCGATGTGGACTTCGGCGTAACCGAGAAATTCTTTTTTATTTCGCCGCGCTTTGATGATTTGTTTTTCCTGGATGCGCGCCAGATCGGCGGCGGTCAAAGTTCCAGCCAGCGCGCGGCTGCCGAGATAAGTCGTGTGGTAACGCACACCTTCCTCGTCGCTGAAGCCGACGACTTCCAGATTAAATGGCAGCTTCACGCCGCGTTCGCGGAGCAGTTGCACGGCGGCGATGGCGGTGAGGACGCCGAGCGGGCCGTCGTATTTGCCGGCGTTGCGCACGGTGTCGAGGTGCGAGCCGAGGAGAAAAGTTTTCGCCCGTTTGTTTTCACTAGGCAGAACGCCGAGCAAATTAAACGCCGCGTCCTCGCACACAGCCAGCCCGGCGGACTGCATCCACCCGCCGACGAGCCGGTTGGCGCGGCGCATCGCGGATGACGCGAACGTGCGCGTAAGCTGACCGCGCTCCTCGGAGATTTTCCCGAGGGCGTCACAGCGTTGCATGACGAGTTGGGCGAGAAAACGGCTCATAATCATTCCGCGTCCGAACACCGGAAGGTCTCACGCCAAGGACGCGAAGGGCGCCAAGAAATTTGAACGAACAGCTTTGCGCCCCTGGCGTCCTTCGCGTGAGAAATTTTTTTTCTCATGCACAAATCAGCTTCCCCGATACGTCGAGTAGCTCCACGGCGAGCAGAGCAGCGGCACATGATAGCTGGCGCCCGCATCCACTAGGCCGAAGCGCACGGGAACCTGGTCGAGGAAGCGCAGCTTGGGCAGCGGCGTCTGGCGGGCGGCAAAATAATCGCCGACGTAAAAAATAATTTCGTAGTGGCCGGCTTTCATTTCATCGGCGGCGAGCAGCGGCATTTCCGTGCGGCCATCCGCGTTGGTCTTGGCGGTGGTGACGAGCGTGCGGTCTTCGCCATCGAGCGACCACAGTTCGATTCGCATTCCCCCCGCCGGGCAACCGTGCGCGGTGTCGAGGACGTGCGTGGAAAGTTTTGCCGCCATAATTTTAATCGCAGATTAAATCGCGCTGGAGCCAGACAGCAACCTTGAAAATTTCATTCATCTGATTTTTGGCGTGTCATCCTTGATACGCGGGTTAAGATAATCGCCCGAACAAGGAAAGCGACATGAAATTAATCCACCACCGCTACGGCAAGGCGCGCATCCGCGTGCTGAAAGTTTTACGCGCGGGCAAAATCCACTCGCTCAAGGAACTCGACGTGTCGGTGCTGCTCGCGGGCGACTTTGACGCGTCTTACACGCAGGCCGACAACACGCTCGTGGTCGCGACGGACTCGATGAAGAACACGGTGAACGTCTTCGCCAAAAAATTTCTCGGCGCGGAGACGGAAGCGTTCGGCGTCCGGCTGGCGGAACATTTTTTGAAGACGTATCGCCACGTCAGCCGCGTGGAAATCGGCTTGGCAGAACACTGCTGGTCGCGCCTCTCGCCGGGCCGGAAGGCCCACGCCCATTCCTTCGCGGAAACAGGCGCGGCGCGGCCGTTCGCAAAAATCATCGCGACGCGCGAAGGGATTGAAATTGAATCCGGCATCGAAGACTTGCTCATCCTGAAATCCACCGGCTCGGGCTTCAAAAATTTTCTGCGGGACGAATTCGCGACGCTGCCAGACACCAGCGACCGGATTTTTGCGACAAAATTGAAGGCGACGTGGACTTACGCCAAGAAACCGAAAAGCCATTCCGTGACGAACGGAAAAATTCTGGACGCGATGCTCGCGGCGTTTGCGAAAAATTTTAGCCCGTCGGTGCAGGTGACCTTGTTTGAAATGGGCGAAGCGGCTTTGCGGGCGGCCAAGGAAATTTCCAAAATCCATATCGCGATGCCGAACAAGCACAACCTGCTCATCAATCTCAAACCGTTCGGCCTGGAAAATAAAAACGAACTGTTCACGCCCACCGACGATCCGCACGGCCAGATCGAGGGAACGGTGGCGCGATAAAAGCGCCGCCACAATCTTCAGAGCGGGTCTGAAACTGTAGCGTCAGCCATCTTGGCTGACGTAGAGCCGTGGCTTCCAGCCCGGCGGAACGACGTCGTTACAAAAGTGAACCTCGGATCATTCCAAGCCATTTCCAGTTTCGGCGCTTTTTCCGGGCGGCTGGAAGCCGCCCTCTACGGCAGGCAAAGATGCCCGCCGCTACATTTTCAAACAGGCTCTCAAGCCTCCGCTGAAATCAAATCCCGCAGCCGCAATTCAGCGATCTTGAAAATTTCGCCGAGCGCCGTTTGGATTTCTTCCGCGCGCACATTTTGCAGCCGCCGTTCAAAGCCCGTGAGAATGGCCGCCTTTTTATTCAGCCGCGCGCAGATGATGAACGGGAAATCAAAATTTTTCTGATACGCCTCGTTATTTTTTTGGAAGCGGGCGACTTCATCCGGCGAAAGTTTGTCCAGCCCGGCGCTGGCCTGCTCGCCGGTGGATTCCGTTGTGAGTTGTCCCGCGAGCGCGAGCTGGCCGACGAGGTCAGGATGGGCGCGGATGAGCGCGAGCTGTTTTTCTTCGCTGGATTCTTTGACCGTCACGCAGAGGGCGGCGTGCAGGTGTTCGATGTTGGCGAAGGGCTTTTGCGCCCACGTCGCGGCGGCGATCCACGCGGAATGTTCAAACACGGGGCCGATGACGCGGATGAAATCCGCGAGCGGGAGCCGGTTGATTTCCGTGAGCGTAAGTTTGCCATTCACGCGCCAAGGCTAGACGAGGGCGCGGCGTTTGCAAACGCCGTTCTGAATTTCAAAAATC
>JAYVQV010000507.1:0-4175 GCA_043776855.1 Limisphaerales bacterium
CGCGCCGGTGCAACCGCATTGCTGCGCCACGGCGAGCAGCGGCGGGATGTTGTCGCCGGGATGCGAATAATCCGCCGCGAGAAACGTGTCGTGCATATCGAGTTCGCGCACGGCCACGCCATTGGCCCAAGCGGCCCATTCGCAATCGAAGCGTTGCGCCGACGGCACGCCGAACAGAGTTGCGCCGCTGGAGAGTAGCACAGGCGTCCCGCCTGTTTTGGAACTCGCAGGCGAGACGCCTGCGCTACCTGCGCGCGGATGCGCGAGCGCTTGCGTGCGGGCATTGGCTACGGGCGGGCGATTGATGGCTGCAAGCGCAACGCTGGCGTTATCAATGATGCGGTTGATCACCATCTCGCCGGCGGCGGAATCAATCGCTGCCTTGTCTGTCGCGACGGATGCGATTTTCCAGGCGAGCTGTTCCGTCTTCGGCAGCGGGACTTTGGACGGATAGACTTTGACGTGGTGGGTGATCATTTCAGGATTTGTAGCAGCCGACGTGAGGAGGCTCTGACTTGAATCGGAAAATTTGAGCCTCCTTACGTCGGCTGCTACATGAATTGTTCACCGCGCCAACGCCTGCGATTGTTTCACGAAGTCATCGCCAGTCCATTCGCCGTCAGCTTGCACCATTTTCTTCGGTGCGGCGGCGGCAGCGGCTTTCTGCGCGGCCTTGCGTTCGGTCTGGCGTTTCACAAGATCGGCGTGCGTGGTGAAATACGGGAGCGCCTTGCCTTTGAAATCGGCGAGCGTCTCGAACTTGTGCTTGTCCATGAACGCGAGCAGTTCGTCGCACATGGGCTTCACCATTTCGTAACCGAACTTCATCACACCGGTGCAGACCTGCACGGTGTCGCCGCCGAGCAAAATAAATTCCGCCGCGTCGTTGCCAGATTCCACACCTCCGATGGCGGAGAGAGAACGTCCAGGAAATTCGCTTTCAATCAACTTCGCAACTTCCATGACCATGCGCAGCGCGATGGGTTTCACGGCGCGCGATGAATAACCGCCGGGCGTCGTGTAACCTTCCACGCTTGGTTCGGGGCGAAGCGTTTCCAGATTCACACCGATGACACTGCGGATCGTGTTGATGGTGGCGATACCATCTGCGCCGCCTTTGAGCGACGCGCGCGAAGGGTCTTCGATGTGCGTAATGTTCGGCGTCATCTTCGCCCAGAAGGGAATTTTCGTTGCGCCTTTCACCCAGCCGCATACTTCTTCGAGGATGTCCGGGTCTTGGCCCATCGCCGCGCCCATCTTGCGTTCGGGCAAACCGTGCGGGCAGGAAAAATTCAACTCGAACGCCGCTACGCCGCACGCTTGCGAACGCTCAACCAATTCCACCCAGCGATCCTTGTTATATTCTTCCATGATGCTCGCGATGAGGACGCCGTCAGGGTGCATATCTTTGCACTTCTTAAATTCGTCTTCCCACAACTTGAACGGGCGATCACTGATGAGCTCAATGTTTTCCCAGCCGATGACTTCCTTGCCATCGCTGGAATGAAGCTTGCCGTAACGCGGCGTGACGTTGATGACCTTGCTCGCGTCGAGCGAAACTGTTTTCGCGATGACTGCGCCCCAGCCTTCCTTGAAGGCGCGCGAAATGACGTTGAGATTTGTTCCCGGCGGCCCTGATCCAATGATGAAAGGATTCGGCAATTTCAGTCCATCTACGACGGTGGCTAGTGTTGGCATAAGTATTTTCCTTGTTTACTTGGTTTCACTTTTAACTCGCTTTCGTCCCATTGGCTACAATAATTTTTCACAAAAGGAAAAATAACAGCGGCCCATGAATTCATCGCTGAACCCAAAACGCACCGTCGCCGAACTGAAAGAACTCCGCGCACTCACCGGCGATGAGAACGGCGCGCAACGCGTCGCCTTCACGCCGATGTGGGTGAAGACGCGCGCGTGGCTGCTGCAAAAACTTGCCGGACTTCCCGTTGAAACGCACACCGATGCCGCCGGAAATTTCTGGGCAACACTCCGTGGCGAATCGGGAAAATCTCTGCTCATCGGTGGCCACATGGATTCCGTGCCGAACGGCGGCTGGCTGGATGGCTGTCTCAACGTCGTCGCCGGAATCGAAATCCTCCGACGCATCAACGCGCAATACAACGGCAAGCCGCCCGTCACGATTCGCCTCGTGGATTGGGCCGATGAAGAAGGTGCGCGTTTTGGAAAAAGTTTGTTCGGCTCGTCGGCGTGCTCCGGTAATCTTGACATGAACGAAGCGCGCGGTCTTGTGGACAAACAAGGCATCAAGCTTCCCGACGCACTAAAAAATGTCGGCATAGATTTCGAGCGCGTGAAAGATTCGGGCAAGGAACTCAAACACGCCGCTGCCTACATCGAACTTCACATCGAGCAAGGGCCGGTGCTGTTGGATTTGGATTTGCCGCTCGGCGCAGTGCTGGGAACTTTTGGTGTCGAGCGCCACGCGATTACGTTTCACGGCCAAGCCGCGCACTCCGGCAGCACGCCGATGAACCGGCGCAAGGATGCCTTCCTTGCGGCGGCGAAAATGAGTTCCGAGATTTACAAAATCGCCGAGCGCAGCAAAAGTAGCGCAGGCGTCTCGCCTGCTCCCGAACAGGCTGGAAGCCTGTGCTACTCTGGAGACATCAGCGGCGTCTGCACCATCGGCTCTTGCACCACGAAGCCCGGCATCGTCACGAGCGTCGTCGAAGAATGTCGAATCACTTTGGACCAGCGCCACCTGGATTCCGCGAAGCTCGCCACGATGCTGGCCGAAGCCAAAGCCGCGAGCGAAAAATTCGCGCAAGAAGGCAACGTGAAAGTGAGTTGGGAACGCCTCTGGCAGATTGACCCGCGCCCGTTCAGCAACGAACTCATCGCGCTGTGTGACGAATCCATCCGCGAAACCTGTGGCCAAGTTCATCGCCTGCCGAGCGGCCCGTTGCACGACGCCGCCGAAGTCGCCGCCGCCGGAATTCCGACCGTGATGATGTTTGTCCAAAGTTTGCACGGTATCAGTCACAATAAAATCGAGGACACAAAAGAAGAACATCTAGAACTTTGCGTGACCGCGTTTGACAAGCTGGCCGAGAAGGCGATGCAGTGGATTCAGAAATGAAACATCCAAGCACCACCATCCAACCTCCAGAGAAGCACCAAGAACCAAGCTTCAAACCAAGCGACGAGCGTTGTGGATTGGAGATTGAAGTTTGGAGTTTCACTGGAGATTGGTGCTTGGAATTTGGAGCTTTTTATCATGTCCGCCGCATTTGAATTCATCCTGAACGGCAAGCCAGTTCGCGTCGAAGCGGTTTCGCCGAACACGACGTTGCTGGAATTTCTCCGCGCCAGCGGTTTGACCGGCACGAAGGAAGGTTGCGCGGAAGGCGATTGCGGCGCGTGTTCCGTCGCCATTGTCGAGCGCGATGCGGATGGCCAGGCCGCGTATCGTGCGGTGAACAGTTGTCTGATGCCCATCTGCCTGCTCGCGGGCCGCGAGGTCGTGAGCGTCGAGGGCATTTGTAATTCCCAGACCCCAGACGCCAAATCCCAGACCCCATCCCTCCATCCCGTGCAGCGCACGATGGCCGAGGGCTACGGCGCGCAATGCGGCTATTGCACGCCCGGTTTCATCTGCTCGCTCTTCGAGGGCTACTATCGCGACGACCTCCACACGCACGATGACCTCGACGATCAGCTTTCAGGAAATCTTTGTCGCTGCACCGGCTACCGCCCGATCCGCGATGCCGCGATGGAAGCCTTCTCCTGTCGTAGCAGCCGAGGTAACGAGGCTCTAACTAAAATCGAAAATCAATTAGAGCCTCCTCACGTCGGCTGCTACGAAGATGAATTCACTGCCCGCCTTGCAAAGGCCGACGCCAAGCTCGGCGCGGTGGATTACGAAAATGCCGGCGAAAAATTCTTTCGCCCGACTTCGCTCGCGGAATTATTTGCGCTGCGAAAGAAATTTCCCGACGCACGATTGATTGCCGGCGCGACGGAACTCGGCCTCGAAATCACGAAGCGCTACAAAAAGTTTTCCACGCTCATCTCCACCGAGGCCGTGGCGGAATTGACAGAGATCAAGTCCACCGCGAACGAATGGCATATCGGCGGCGCGGTCACGCTCACCGTCATCAAGGACAAGCTGGGCGCGGAGTTCCCGATGCTCAACGACATGCTGCGCGTGTTCG
>JAYVQV010000508.1:0-4172 GCA_043776855.1 Limisphaerales bacterium
GCTTGCCAAGACTGACATTGTTTTCGAGTTGAATGTTCCGCACATTTCCTAAAGGCCATTCGATGCCACTGCCGACGCGCACACCGCCGCCCGTCCGCAGGCCAAAAACGCGCGGCAAAAGCAGGCGGAAGAAACTGATGAGTCCGCTCCATGCGCCGAGGATGCTGCGTAAAAAATTCACCATAATCATTTTTTAGGTTTGGCGAAAAACGGCGGCGCTTTGGGCGCGATGGAAGTTGAGATGGCGTCCCACATGGATTTGGCGCGGGCGTTCCAGTCCCATTCCAATCCGGCGGCCAGTGCTTCCTTGCTCGTCGCGGCGTAAAGTTTTTCATCTGTGAGCAGGCGGTGAATGCAATCGGCCAGACCGGCGAAATCTCCCGGCGTCGCCTTGAGCCAGCCGCGCGGATAATAAACGCGCAGCGGCGGCAAATCAAACGACACACCCGGCAAGCCGCAGGCCAGCGCTTCCGCCGACGCCATGCCACCAACCTCAAACACCGCCGGATAAACGACGACGCGCGCGGACTTGATGATTTTGTATTTCTCCACGCCGTCCTGAAAGCCGAAGAACTGGACGTTCTTGGCGATGCCGAGTTTTTCCGCCTTCGCTTTGCACTGCGCGTCGAGCGGGCCGGAGCCAATCATCGCGAGTCGCGCATCTGGCTTTTTCTGCGTGAGAATTTTCCACACGTCCATCAGTTCCAGCGGGCCTTTTTGCGGATGCAAACGGCTGATGAAAACGGCGTCAAAAGTTTTTTCCTTCGGCTCTGGAACGCTTTGCGGAATGGTCAAATCCACGCCGCCCATCACGGCATAAGTGGATTCCGGCGAACGTCCATCGGCAATCATCAAGTCGCGATCCTGCGGCACGGTGGTCAAAATCATTTCCGCCTCATGCAGACAACGCTGGTAAATCTGCTGCTGAAACGGGCGGTAAGCGGTGAACATCAAGCCCGGCCCCGGCTGGCCGGAGAACCATTTGGGCGCGAAGAAATAAAGTCCTACGACGAGCGGAGCGTCGGGGTAACGCTTCTTCAAACGCATCGCCGGAATGCAGCTTGGATGAAATTCCGACGCGGCCATGATGAGATGTTTTTCATCCGGCGAAAATTTGATTTTGTCCACGCCGCGAATGCCCTTGAGCATTTGCATGAACCACCAGAACGGTCGGCCAAATTTTTTCAGGTGGTCGGCAGGCCAAGTAACGTGGTTGATGCCTTTCAATTCGAACCAATCGCAGAGTTGCTTCGCGCCTTCGTTGCCATAGACGGTGACTTTGTGATCTTGGCTCCAGCGGCGGATGCACTCGACCATAATACGGTCGCCGCCGCTCAAGGAAATCGGCGGCGGGACGGTGGTGTTGGCGATCCAGTGGATGTGCATGGTCTACGGTTGGATTACGTTGTCAGCCTCGAAGTCCTCAAGAATTTCTGAAGCAGACAAGGCGCGGTTATAGATACTCACTTCATCCAACAATCCGGCAAATCGGCGGCCGCTGTAAATGTCAGGACTTTGCATGTTCCGATAACCCAAATTTACCGGGGCAAAAGTCGGCGGATTGAGCGCCGCCGATGAAACAGAGGAGCCAGCCTTAACGCCGTTGCAATATAAAGTGGTTGTTCGAGTCGCAAGGTTGACGGTGAGTGCCACATGACTCCATTGGTTCATGGGGATGATTCCAGCGGTGGAAAACACTGCATAACTGCTGGAGGAACCATCCCGGACATTTCCGAAGAGTTGACCGGGGCTCGGATAGTTCAGCCATAGCAAAAGAGGTGAAGCCTGTCCTTCGCCGCCGTATTCAATAATTGGACGTGGCTGGTCGAGATCCGAAGGTTTAATCCAACATTCGAAAGTCAAATCACCAACGGCGAGTTTGGTGGATGCGGGGATTGTCACATAACTATTTGTCCCGTTAAAACCGAATGCTTGGTTAATTTTGCCAATTGGGAATGTCATATGGAAAACATCGGTTCCGTTATGACCATTCACGCTGTCATCAGCGTTGCCCTCGCCCGACCACAGTGCGACGAGGCCTTCGCGGGGGGTTCTATGATAAGCGGTGGCGAAAACGACCAGTCTTCGAATTGAAGCGACCGGAAGCGCCACTTTTCCAAAACTGGTTCTGACACGCAGTTCTGGTGTCTCCATTTTCAAAGAAAGCGTATCTTCACCGATGGTTACCAGCTTTGCTGAATCGCCAACGGCGAATTCCATGGAACGAATATCTTTTGTTGCCAGCTTGATCTCGCCCAGAACCGGCGAATGAAACTTAAGTGATTCGTCAAGGGCTTGGCCGACTACGCGTGAGCCGTCTCGCAGTTCAACCGTCAACCGCACACCTGCCGCCTTGCCATCGGTTGCAGCCGCCTTGGCTGGGCTGGCAAAAAACAGCAAAACACAGTATGCACAAAAAAAATGAAATACTGTTTTCATTTTCAATCAAGGCTGTGGTTTCGTCGCCCGAAGAATACCGCGCCGCAAATAAGGCGGCTTCACATCGTCGTCGTAGACGAAAAGCATATAGCCTTTTGAGGGCGCGGTCTGAAAACCGCAAGCGCGCAAAAAAGTTCCCAAGTTATGCTCGTCGTCCTGACGATGATAAGTGCAAACCGCCACTTTGCGGATGCCCTTTGGCGAACGCAGCAGGCGTTCGCCGCTTTTCAAGGCGCGCCCTTCAAAGCCTTCGATGTCCATCTTGATCATCGTGGGCGTCTCGCCGATGCCGGCGAAATAGTCATCGAGGCTGACACAGGCGTCGTTCTTGTCGTCCGAAAGAAATTTCCGGACGATGACGATTTTCTCCTTCCACGGTGCGAAGGTGGCGGCCAAGGGTTTTTGCCAGCGTTCGGCCGGTTCAAAGAGGTAAACTTTTTTCACCTTGTCCACCACGTCGAGCGAGAAGTTGCCGTCCGCCGCGCCGCAGTCCACCACGATGTCGTCGGACTGCGCGCTGAAATCGGAGGTCAGGTAGCGGTGCGGGGAATTGAGATTCTGCGAAACAATCTGTTCCGCATGATAGTTTTGCTGGATGGCGGCGATGGATGAATCGGCGGGGTAATAGAGGCGCTTGCCCTCCATCATCACATAATGCAGGGCCACGGACTCGTCGTAGAGCACGGGCACATCGGCGGGGCTGGTCGTAAACAATTGCGGATAGGGAAACGCGTTGAAGCCGGACTGGCGGAGATTGTTCAGCACCTCCTGCTGTTCCGGGGTGGTTTCTTTGCCTTCGTAATAGGCCAGAATTTTCGGCAGGGCGCGTCTTTCTTTGATTGAAACGGCCGCCGAACACAGGGCCGAGGCAACTCTTTTTCCCAGCGGCATCAAAAATGAAGGGGTAGTTTTTCTCCCGAACGACAATATTTCTTCTAGCATATTTTTTAATAGAAAACCAAGGCGACTTATCTCGCCCTGTATAAACGCGGGCAGAATTGTTGTCAATCTTACACCCGGCAACGCATTGACGCTGTTTCGTCCGCTGGTTACGCTTTTGGTTCAACGCTCATGGAAAAAATTCTCGTCACCGGCGGCGGCGGATTGCTGGCGCACCAATTAAAAACCATTGCCCCGCGCGATTTTGAACTGGTGTTTCTCGGTCATGCAGAATTTGACCTGACGAATCCCGCTCAGATGTCGCAGCGGTTGGCAGAACTGAAACCGCACGCCGTCATCAACACCGCCGCCTATAATCTGGTTGATCGCTGTGAAATCGAGCGCGAGCTGTCGTGGGCCGTCAACGCCACCGCTCCGGAAACACTCGCCGCGTTTTGCGCCCGCGATGGCATCCGGCTCGTCCACTACGGCACGGACTACGTTTTTGACGGCGTGCAGAAATCACCTTACTCGGAAACCGACGCGGCGAATCCGCTCAACCATTACGCCGCCGGAAAATTTGCCGGTGAACAAGCCGTGCTGCGCGCTTCGCCAAAAAACCTCGTGCTGCGGACGAGCTGGGTTTTTGACTGGCATCCGACGCAGGCGAAAACTTTTATCCACACGATGGTGAAAGCCGCGCGCGAGGGCCGGGCGCTCAAGTCCACCACCGACCAGTGTTCCGTGCCGACGGTCGCCAGCGACCTCGCGCAATGGACTTTGGATTTGCTGCGCCACGATGCGGGCGGTTTGTTTCACGCGGTGAATGACGAGGGCGTGAGCCGCTTCGACTG
>JAYVQV010000509.1:0-4156 GCA_043776855.1 Limisphaerales bacterium
GCTGCGCGTCACATTGACCGCCGCGCACTCCGCCGAGGATGTCGCCGCGCTCACGCATCACTTGTCACTCGTCACGTCGCTATGAATCAACTCGCCAAGTTGGATCAAAAATTCGTCTGGCATCCGTTCACGCAGATGCGCGACTGGCTGAAGCGCGAACCGATTGTCATTGCGTCCGGCCAGGGCGCGGTGCTGCGTGATGTTCGCGGCAAGGAATACCTCGACGCCAATTCCTCCATCTGGACGAACCTCCACGGCCATCAGCATCCGAAAATAAATGCCGCCATCACGCGGCAGTTGGAAAAAATCTCGCACAGTTCTGCGTTGGGATTCGCCAACGAACCGGCAAGTTTGCTGGCAGAAAAATTGGTCAAGGCAGCAAATTCCAACGTAGCGCAGGCGTCTCGCCTGCGAAATAAATTGAATCTTCTCCTTTACCCCGCAGGCGGGACGCCTGCGCTACTTTCAAAAGTTTTCTTCAGCGATGACGGTTCCACGGCGCTCGAAACGGCGTTGAAGCTCGCGTATCAGTTCACGCTGCGGACGCGGAGCGCGGACGGCTCGTCCGCCGGGTCAAAAATCAAGCCGCGAAAAATCAAGCCGCGTTTTCTTTCCCTCGACGGCGCTTATCACGGCGACACCATCGGCGCGGTTTCGCTCGGCCAGATTAATCTCTTTCACAAAGCTTACGGCGGGATGTTGTTCAAGACGGACAAGGTGATGTCGCCGTATTGCTATCGCTGCCCATTCAACCGCGCCCAGCCGGAACGCGCGGACGCGCGCAGCTACCGGAAGTGTGGCTGGGAATGTGTCGGGCTGGTGGAAAAGAAATTTTCCGCTCAAAAGAAAAAAGGGAATCCCTACGCGGCCTTCGTATTCGAGCCGCTGATGCAAGGCGCGGCGGGAATGATTCCGCAGCCGGACGGTTGGCTGCGGCAAGTCACAGACATCGCCCGCGCGAATGGGGCGCTGCTGATTGCGGATGAAGTGATGACGGGATTTGGACGGACGGGAGTTTCAAAAGCGGAAAGCGGAAAGCGGAAAGCGGAAAGTTTATTTGCGACGCAGCATGAAAATGTGCAGCCGGATTTTCTCTGCGTGGCGAAAGGTTTGACGGGCGGTTATCTGCCGATGGCGGCGACGCTGACGACGCAGAAAATTTTTGATGCGTTCCTCGGTGACTACGCGGAGTTCAAAACATTTTTCCACGGCCACAGTTTCACCGGCAACCAGCTTGGCGCGGCGGCTTCGCTGGCGAGTCTGGAAATTTTGCAGAGCGCTGCCTCGGTTAAAGCGCGCACGCAGTTGGAGAAAAATTTGCACGCTGAATTGCAATCACTCTGGTCCCTGCCCAACGTCGGCGACATCCGACAGGTCGGCCTCGTCGCCGGCATCGAACTCGTTAAAGACTGGCGGACGCGCGAGCCGTTTGCGTTGCGCGAGCGCGTGGGCATCCGCGTGTGCGAGGCGATGGCGAAGCGCGGCGTGCTGACGCGGCCCGTCGGCAACGTCATCGTGCTGATGCCGCCGTATTGCACCACGCGGAAACAGCTCGGAAAGATGGTCGCGGCGTTGCGGCAGGCGGTGCAGCAAGTTTTTTGAACTGGCCGCAAAAAAACAAAAGGCGCAAAAGAAAAACCTTTTGCGCCTTTTGCGATTTTTTGCGGCAAATAATTTTACGCCTTGCGGTTCCACCAGTGGTTTTTGCCGAGCAGTTCCTTCAACTTCGGCTCCATGGCATCCGCCCAGATTTTGTAGCCGGTTTCTCCGGGATGCAGGGCGTCCTTCATCATGCCCGAAGAAATGCTGCCGTCGTTTTCGATGAGCCGGGAACCGATGTCGAGGTAGAAAACATTTTTGCCGTCATCCAATTTTTCCAATGCCTGATTGATCTGGAGAATTTTTCCGCGCTGCGGGCTGAAGGTTTTGGCGCGCGGGAAAATTCCGAGCACCAAAACTTTCGTCTCTGGCTGGCGCGCACGAATCTGCTGCACGATGGCGGTGATGCCGACAAGGATGTCGGCTTCGGAATTATCTTCGATGCCTTCCTTGTTCTTGCCGGAATTGTTCGTGCCGATCATCACGATGGCGACCTTGGCTTTGACGCCATCAAGCTGGCCGTTTTCAAAACGCCAGAGGACGTGCTGGGTGCGGTCGCCGCCAACGCCAAAATTCAAGACGCGGCGTTGGCCGTAATACTCGGCCCAAACTTTTTTGCCGCCGCCTTCCCAGCCTTGCGTGATGGAGTCGCCAATGAATTCAAGGTCGTATTGCCCCGTCGCTTCTTTGGCGCGCTGAAGCACAAGTGACTGACGGTTGGTGACGCTGCCGGTGCGCGGCACGGGAATGATGGCGGTGTTCGTGTGAATCTCCGGCGCGGCGGCATTGGTCTGCGCCTGAACTGGCAGTTGCAGCGCGAAAATTAATGCGACGGCAAGAATGAGTGATTTATTGGTGTGTGGTTTCATGCGTTGAAATTGGCAAAGAGTCTTGGCGCGGTCAAACTTCGATTTGGCCGTCACGCTTCGCTGCGGACGGATACGGGAAAAATCGCTTGAGGTTATTGATGGGCTTTTCGTAAAGATGCCACGACAGCGAGGCCAGTCCGATGGTCACTGCGGCGAACAACGGGATGCAGGTCAGCGGTGAATCGTAAAACCACGTCAGCCATTTTGGATGCTTCAAGGCCGCCATCGCGCCGGAGACGAAAGGTTTGGCAAAATTATGGATGATATAGATGCCGTAACTGATCTTGCCGAGGTAACTCATCGGCGCGCATTGCAAAAACCAGCCGACCGGCCCGCGCACTCCGGTCGCCACCGTGATCACCAGCCAGCCAAGAAATAAATCTTCCGCCAACCGCTCAAATGGTTTCAGCCAGAGCGGTTCGCCGGCGCAATACCACGCGGCGGTTCCAGAAATTCCGGCGATGCCCAGCCAGCGTAAAAAAACCGGGGTGAGAATTTTTTCCCGGATGAGGTGGGCGAGCAAGGCACCCAGGCCGAGCGCACTCAGGCAGCTTGGCATTAGAATGCTTGCGGTGATCCGGGCAGACCCCGGATGGGCCACATTCATCTGCAACGCATAGACCGGCGCAATCAAAATCACCAGCCCGACCGCGCACAACAGATACCGGTGCGGCACCATGAAAATAAACAGCGGCCAAAAAAGATAAAACTGTTCCTCCACCGCCAGTGACCAGAAGTGACTTAATGATCCGCACCAGCCGTGGAGGTAAAAATAAATATTCGAGAGATAACTGACGTGCCACGGCCAGGTTTCCACCGCACCGTCCGCCTTCAGGAGCAGGGCGACGCCGAACACGACGTAGAACACCGGGAAAATCCGCAGGCAGCGACGGATGTAAAATTGCTTGAGCACCAGCGGACGCAATTCCTGTGTGCGATGATCCAGCAGGATTCCCGTGATCAGAAATCCGCTGATGACAAAGAATGTTTCAACGCCAAATTCCGCGCCCGGAAAAATCTGCGGGGGAAATCCGAAAAACGCCCGCCAATGGCTCCACGCCACCGCCGCGACGCACAAGGCGCGCAAGCCGTCGAGCTGGCGCATGTAGGCGGGATTTTTTTCAGACATCGTGGCGCGAAAGGAAAACGGTTTTTAGCAAGCAATGCAACCCGCCAAAACTTAATTTACCCGACGGAATTTTTTGGCGGCTTGATGAACAGCGCCAGCGCCGCGCCGCCGAGCAGGAACGCGCCCGCCACGGTGAACGAAGTTTCAAAGCTGCCCTTCGCTGCCACGGTCAGCATCTGTTGCAAGCGGCTCAAGACAAATCCGCCCACGCCCCACGCCGTAAACAGAATTCCGTAGTTCACTCCGAAATGTTTCAGCCCCCAGAAATCTTTCGTGAGCGACGGAAACAGCGCGAGGTTCGCGCCGTAGTTGAAGCCGATGAAGGTCGCCACCAGCACGAGGAGTGCGGGCGTGGTTTCCTTGCTCGCCGTCACGGGAATGGCGATGAACATCAGCGCCGCTTGGATCGCCAGCACCAACATGAGTGTCCATTTGCGGCCGATTTTGTCGGATAAAATTCCCGCGATGATGCGGCCACCCGCGTTGCCAATCGCCAAGACGGCCACGGCAATGAAGGCGTTCGCGCCCATGCTTTTTTTCGCCATGCCGCTGACGCTGC
>JAYVQV010000510.1:0-4147 GCA_043776855.1 Limisphaerales bacterium
AAGCATCACGGCATGGGCCTCGTCCCGCAGATTTTTGCCGACCCGAAAATTTTGCACGAACTCGTCGGCGACCGCGCTATCGGCCACACGCGCTATTCCACGACCGGCTCGTCCGCGCTGCGCAACGCTCAGCCGCTCACGGTGGACTGCGCGCGCGGCCAGATCGCCGTCGCCCACAACGGCAACCTCACCAACGCCGCGCAACTGCGCGATGAATTGGAAGCGCGCGGCCTCGTCTTTCAGACCACCGTGGACAGCGAGATCATCATCATGATGCTCGCGCAGCCGCAGGCCGACGGCATGACCAGCTCGCTCGTCAACACCGTTCGCCGCATCGAGGGCGCCTATTCGCTCGTCATCATGACCGAGAAGGAACTCATCGGCGCGCGCGATCCGCACGGGTTTCGGCCGCTCTCAATTGGCCGCACCGCCGAGGGCGCGTGGGTTTTGTCCAGCGAGACGACGGCCTTTGATTTGATTCACGCACGCTTCGTCCGCGACGTTGAGCCGGGTGAAATTGTCATCATCAACGAAAAGGGACTGACCAGCATCCAGGCTTTTCCCGGACACACGAAGAAAGCCTTCTGCATTTTTGAATACGTCTATTTCGCGCGCCCCGATTCCGTCATCCAAGGGAAAAGTGTTTATGAAGTTCGCAAAGAAATGGGTCGGCAACTCGCGCGCGAACACAACGTCAAAGCCGATCTCGTCATCCCCGTGCCCGACAGCGGCGTCTGCGCGGCGATGGGTTACTCCGAACAATCAGGCATCCCCTACGAGATGGCGTTCATCCGCAACCATTACGTCGGGCGCAGTTTTCTCCAGCCCACGCAGCTCATCCGCGACTTCAACGTGCGCGTGAAATTAAATCTCATCGAGTCGCTCGTGAAGGACAAGCGCGTCGTCATCGTGGACGATTCCATCGTGCGCGGGACGACGTGCCGTTCGCGCGTGAAGACGCTCAAGGAAGCCGGCGCAAAGGAGGTCCACGTCGCCGTCAGTTGCCCGCCGCATCAGAACCCGTGCGTGTATGGCATTGATTTCCCCGACCGCAGCAAGCTCATGGCCGCGAACAATACCGTGGACGAAATCCGCCAATACCTGAACGCCGATTCGCTCCACTACCTCTCGCAAGCCGGCATGGTCGCGGCGACGGGTCAGCCGAAAGAAAATTTCTGCATGGCCTGTTACGACGGCAATTATCCCGTCGCCTACGACCCGCTGCTGGACAAGCACATCATCGAACGCCGCCGCAAACAGACGCAAACCCTCGGCGAAGCGGCGGCGAAGGAAGATGAGCAGGGCAAGTTGCTGAAGGTTTGATAAAATGGAAAACGATGTTCCATACGTTGGACTTGTTTTGGCCGCTTCAATTCTCCTAACGGCAATTTTCGCTGCAATTACATCGCGACCTCTCTTTGCTTTTTTGTTCGGTGTTTTATTCACGGCATTTTTCGTTGGCTATTGTATGGATTATGCCGGTCCACTTGAAATGGGTGGCTGGATACACGCTCTTGTCGGCGGATTTTATGGAATTGGATTTTATTATTTTTTCCGCTGGCTTCGCCGCAATTACAGAAAGAATTGATGTTCGTTAAACCGCATTGACGCCGCTTGCCAACCCGTTCCACGCGCGCTAAAGTTTTGCCATGACCGTTGCGCTGGCCAGAGACGTTGAAGATTTTCTGCAAGAACAGGTGCAGTCCGGCGTCTGTGCCGATGCCAGCGAACTGGTCAATGACCTCATCCGTTCCCTCCGCGCGCAGCAGCAAAAGTTTTTCAGCATCACCCCCGAATTGGAAGCATGGCTGCTGGAAGCCGCTGACAAACCGACCACGCCGTTGAAAAAGACCGACTTCTCCGCCATCCGCGACCGCGTGCGCGCCAAAATCTCCGCTGCATGAGCGTCCACAAGTCCGATGATTTCATCGCGGACATGGAGCAACAGTTCGAGTGGTATGCCGTCAATGCCAGTTGGGAAGTAGCCGAGCGTTATCTTGACGCCGTCGAAGCCGCCTCCCAGTTGCTCGGCCAGCATCCGCAGCTTGGGCCACGCGCAGAGTTCTCTCATCCGCGATTGCGCGACTGGCGTTTCATCGTCGTCTCCCGTCCATTCCAGAAGCACATTCTTTTTTATGAAGTGGATGACGGCAAAGTATTGCTTCGCCGCGCCATGCACGGTCATCGCGATCTACCTCGCCGGTTGGTCGAACCGCCGGGCGCAGAATGAATGCCGCTCAAAACAAATGATCCGACCGCGTAACCGCATCTGTCAGGCTGCGTCTCACTTCGCATGAAACAATTTGCTTCCGCTGCATCCCGCCTCATTGTCGCGTTTGCTGCCTTTTTTTGCTTCACGCTGGACGTGGCAACGGGCGAGGCTAAAATCAAACCGTAACCCAACATGAAAAAACTTTTCGCCTCGGCCATCCTGTTTTCGTCGTTCATCCTTTCCCGCGCTGAAATGCAAACTTCCATTCCTCTCTGGCCCGCTGGCGCGCCCGGCGCGCTCGGCACTTCCACGAACGACATTCCCACGCTCACCGTGTATCTGCCCGACGCCACCAACACGACCGGCCTGCCGCGCCAAAGCGAAACGACGGCGGGCGCAGCGATGGTCATCTGTCCCGGCGGCGGCTACGCACACCTTGCGCCGCACGAGGGCCGCGACTACGCGCTCTGGCTGAACCAGCACGGCGTGACCTGCTTCGTGTTGAAATACCGCCTCGGCTCCAGCGGCTACCATCATCCGGCGATGCTCAATGACGCCGCCCGCGCCGTGCGCTGGGTGCGCGCTCACGCGACGGAGTTCAACGTGGATGTGAAGCGCGTAGGCATCATGGGTTCATCCGCCGGCGGGCATCTGGCGGCGACGTTGGTGACGCATTTTGATTCCGGCAATACGAATACGACCGATGCAGTGGAACGGGAAAGCTCGCGGCCTGATTTGGGAATTCTGTGCTACGCGGTCATCACGATGGGTGAGTTCACCCACACAGGTTCACACAACAACCTGCTCGGCACGAACGCCACGCCGGAACTGGAAAAACTTCTCTCCAACGAACTACAGGTGACGTCCAACACCCCGCCGTGTTTTCTCTGGACGACTTTCGAGGACAAGACGGTGCCGATGGAAAACACGATGCTGTTTGCCAGTGCGCTACGGAAAAACCATGTGTCGTTCGCCCTGCACATCTACGACAAGGGCGGGCATGGCATGGGCTTGAAAGACAAACCGCCCTTCGCCAATCCGCATCCGTGGGCGAACGATTGTTTGTTTTGGTTGAAGGAGCAGAACTTCGTGAAATAAAAAGCGGAGCGTCATTCATTCATCTCGCTATTTACCGGCTTCCTGCAACCCGAAAACCAAAATTAACCGCAAAGAACGCAGAGAACACAAAGACTGGGATGCGTTTGGGTAAAAAGTTCTGCAGACAATTTCTGGCACTGGCGTTTCCACTCCGAATGTCTGCCTTTTGCGTTCTTTGCGGTTAGTCCATTCCGAAATTCGGGTTCAACGGCATTCCCCAAAATAAAAAAGCCCCGGCAAAAGCCGGGGCTTGATGGAAAATAAAATTTCAGCGGCGACGACGGAACATCAGCAACATTCCCGCGCCGCCCGCGAGCATCGCCCACGTCTGCGGTTCGGGAACCGTTGAGACGGTCAATCCCCAGCTCACCAACGTTGACTGCCCGCCACCGGAAAGATCGGCGATGAACAGCGTCCAAGTTCCGTTCGGCGTCGTGTTGTTGAAGGAGGCCAAGTTGGCGGCGGTAGAGGCGGAGTCGAACATCGCCGGTGCAGAGAGCGGACTGATGTTGCGTCCGTCTGCCGCCCAAGTGCCAACGAGCTGCCCGCTGGTGATGGTGTAGGCTCCGCTTTGATAGTTATGAACATTCGATCCGCTGCTGTCCAAGGTGATGTTGAAGCCCGCGTCAAAATAGCCGAAGGGATCTCCGCTGGTCACGCCCACACGGTTCACGAGGACGGCGAACTGGCCGGCCGGCCCGGCGAGGTAGGCATACAAATCGCCATTGAAACCGCCGGTGATGTTGAGATTGACCGAAACGTTGGTGATGTAGCCGAAGCCAATCGAAACGGTGGTGGAAGAGGAGATGCCCACCGGATTGGCGTCAGGGATGACGG
>JAYVQV010000511.1:0-4128 GCA_043776855.1 Limisphaerales bacterium
CCCGAAACAATTTCCGCGCTTCACGTTCAACGAACTCGCGGCGTTCTCGCACCTGCCGTATCACGAGATCGCGTTTCGCGTGCTGTCCAAGTTCACCGACGGCATCGTGCCGCCGGCAGAACTCGCGAAGATGTGCGCGGATGCCTACAACTTTCCCGTGCCGCTGGAAGTCGTGAACTTCCGCACGTTCCTCATGCGCCTGGATCAAGGCCCGACGGCGTCGTTCAAAGATTTTGCCGCGCAAATGATGGCGCGATTGTTCGGTAAATTTCTCCGCGAAGACGGCAAGCAAGTGACCATTCTCACCGCGACGAGCGGCGACACCGGTTCCGCCGTAGCGCACGCATTTCACAAAATTCCCGGCGTGCGCGTCATCGTGCTTTTCCCCACCACCGAAGTGAGCGAGAGCCAGCGCAAGCTGATGACCACGCTCAAGGACAATATCCGCACCGTGGCGGTGGACGGCAAATTCGACGACTGCCAGGCGATGGTGAAGCGCGCGTTCGCCGACGCCGAGCTTGCGCACATCCCGCTGTCGTCCGCGAACTCCATCAACATCGGACGCCTGCTGCCGCAGAGCGTTTATTATTTCTACGCCGCGTCGCGCGTGGCGCAGGCGGGCGAACCGATCGTGTTCTCCGTGCCCAGCGGCAACTTCGGCGACATGATGGGCGCCATCGTCGCGCGCGAAATGGGTTTGCCCATCCGCAAAATTGTTGCGGCGGTGAATGACAACGATGCGTTCCCAAAATTTCTCGCGACCGGCAGCTACCAAAAAATTTCGCCGTCGCGCAATTCGCTTTCCAATGCGATGAATGTCGGCCATCCGAGCAATCTCGCGCGGCTCGTCTCCGTTTATGGCGGGCAGATGGATGAGACCGGCAAGATCAACCAGATGCCCGACCTGAACGCGTTGCGCCGCGATATTTTTTCTTCGTCCATCTCCGACGAGCGCACCGTGGCTGGTGTCCGCGATTTCTGGAATCAGTTTCAACTGTTGCTCGAACCGCACGGTGCGGTGGCGTGGCAAGGTTTGCAAGATTGGACCGCGCAGGAACCGCTTGGCAACACGCCCGCCGTCATCGTCGAGACGGCGAACCCGGCGAAGTTTCCGAACGAGGTCCAGAAGGTCGTGGGCTGGGAGCCGGACGTGCCGGCGAACATGATTGCCTCGCTCAAATTGCCGGAAGACTTCGACCGCATGGACGCGAACTACGAGACGTTTCGGAAATATTTGATCACCAAACATTCCTGAACCGCCGGTTTTTTACTGCGGCAGCGCGTGGCCGGGGATGGAACACGTCGGCACTTCATTCAGCGCGTTCAGCGAATACGTTCCGCCGGCGGGACATTCGGGCAGCGCGCCGTCCTTGAAATAAATTTGCAGGTCTTTCACTTTCGGCACGGTGGCGACGGGCTTGCCGGTGGCGAGCGCCCACTGCTGCTTGGCGTCGTCCAGGAGCCGCATATTGTTCACGCAGGTCTTGCGCGCGATGACTTCCGTGCTGGTGTCGAGGATCTGCTGGTTCTGATCCTGCAATTCTTCGAGGTGCTGCTGCTGGAGGCGGAGCGCGGTGCGCGCGGTGGCCAGATGAATGGCGTTGGAACGGCTGGCAAAATCCAATTCTGCCAGCGACGCGCGCCATTGCACGACTTGATTGGAGAGCAGTTGATTCTGTTTGCGGAGCCGGGAAATTTCGGCGGCCTGCAGGCCGGCGTTGGAATTTTTCAACTCATCCCGCGCAGCGGCGGCCTGGCGCAGTTCGGCCTGCGAATTGTTGAGGCCGGTTTGCAACGCGTCCCGGTCGCGGTAGGCGCGGAACAGCGCGACCTCCGCGATAACTACCAGCGCCAGGCAGGCCCAGGCAAACCAACGTCGGAAGTTCATGGCTCCGGCAGTTTCGCCCTTCGCAGCGAATCGTCAAACGAATTTATGAAACGTGACGAGGGACGGGTGATGCGTGAAACTGTTGCGGTCTGGCTCCCTCGCCCCGCGAGGCACGAGCGGGGAGAGGGTTGGGGAGAGGGGATTTTTATTTCGCCAACCATTGGCCTCCTCTCCCCTGTCCATAACCGCTGTCGCTGCTCCTCCTCCGAGGAGGAGAGGGAGTGGCATCCAGCGCGAAGCATAACCGGGTCAAGAGTCACCCACGAGTGACGAGTGATGCGTGAAAAAAACTGGCGGCCACCAGACAGCTTCTCCCTTGCTCACGCATCACTCCACTGCTCACGCCGGCACTTTCAATTTCTTCAACACATCCTCCACCACGCCGCGCGCGGTGATGCCGGAGAAACGCGCCTGCGGTTCCAGCACCAGCCGGTGGGCGATGACCGGCACGGCGAGCTTTTGAATCTGCTCCGGCGTCACGAAATCCTGTCCGTCAAACAGCGCCATCGCCTGCGCCGTTTTCATCAGCGCGATGGACGCGCGCGGGCTGGCGCCCAGTTGCACGCCGTGCGCCGTGCGCGTGGCGGCGACGAGGTCAACGGCGTAGCGTTTCAATTCGGCGCTGATGCGGATGTTTTCCACGGCGCGTTTCAGCGCGATGACATCGGCCAGCGTCGCGGCGGGTTTTAATTCATCGAGCGGATGGTTGTGTTCCTGCGCGGTAAGAATGGCGACTTCCTCCTCGGCGGAAACGTAGCCGAGCGTGAATTGCATCGCGAACCGGTCCATCTGCGCCTCTGGTAGCGGATACGTTCCGCGAAACTCGACGGGGTTTTCCGTGGCGATGACAAAAAATAATTCCGGTAAATTCCGCCGTTCACCTTCGACGCTCACCTGCGCCTCGCCCATCGCTTCGAGCAGCGCGGACTGCGTGCGGGGCGAGGCGCGGTTGATTTCGTCCGCGAGCAGAATGTTCGTGAACACGGGGCCTTCGTGAAAATGAAACTGCTGGTCGCGCTGGTCAAAAATGGAGACGCCGAGAATGTCGGATGGCAGCAAGTCCGGCGTGAATTGCAGCCGCTTGAACTGCGCGTCAATGGATTTGGCGAGCGCCTTCGCGAGAGTCGTCTTGCCGGTGCCAGGAAAATCTTCGAGCAAAACGTGGCCGCCTGCCGCCATCGCCGCGAGCAGATGGCGCGTGGCGCTGTCCTGGCCCCGGATGATTTTAGAAATGTTGGCGGCGATGCGGCGGTAAGTTTCGCGGGCGGCTTCGAGGTTGGCGGGTGTCATGAGGTTCGGATGATGGAACAGTGAAGAGGAAAAAAGGTTGCGGCGAAATAAAATTATTCAGCGCAGGAAATTTTATTGACACTTTTGCCGCTGGCGCAAAACATCCACGCAGTTGCCGGAAATATTCTTTGATGTTTCACAACCGCCAAGTCAAGTCGCTGCCGCTCTCGCGGCCTCAACCCCCTGCCGTTAAGTTTTACCTGTGAAGAACTATATCCTCGATACCAACGTCCTCCTCCACGACCCCAACTCGCTCCTCAATTTTCAAGACAACCAAGTCCTCGTGCCCATCGAGGTCATCGAGGAGATTGACACCTTCAAGCGCGAATCCACCGAGCTTGGCCGCAACGCGCGCACGGTGTCGCGGATGCTGGACGGTTTTCGCGGGAACGGCAGCTTGAGCGAGGGCGTGAAATTGCCGAACGGCGGCAAACTGAAAATCGGTTTTCACAAGAACGGCGATGGCGAAACGATTTTCACCAAGGACTCGGTGGACAACCAGATTTTGTCCTACGCGGCGGGCATCAAGAAAGCGTCGCCGAAGGATGTGACGATTGTCGTCAGCAAGGACATCAACTTGCGGATCAAGGCCGACGCCATCGGCGTCACGGCGGAAGATTACGAGACCGACCGCGTGTTCATCACCGACCTCTACACCGGCATGATGGAAATGCCGGCGAGCGCCGACAAGCTGGCGAAGTTCCGCGCGGACGGCGAACTGGAATTGAACGGCGGCAAACAATATTTCCCCAACGAGTATTGCACGCTGATGGACGAGGTGAACCCCAAGAAGGCGGCGTTGACAAAAGTGGACGCGACCGGGAAAAAATTAATTCCCATCATGGACTCGCGCGAAAGCATCTGGGGCATCAAGCCGCGCAACCGCGAGCAGCACTACGCGTTCGACGCGTTGCTCGATGACCGCATCAAGCTCGTCACGCTCATGGGCA
>JAYVQV010000512.1:0-4127 GCA_043776855.1 Limisphaerales bacterium
GGCGACGTGCGCGAGTCTGCTGGTATTTTACATTCTCGCGGCGCAATGCCTCTCCACCACCGCCGTCGTGCGGCGCGAAACCGGCGGCTGGAAGTGGCCGCTGTTTCAAATCGCCTACATGAGCGCGCTGGCTTACCTCGCGGCGCTCATCGTATATCAGACGCTGCGGCACTTCGGCCACGCATGAGGTTTTGTAGTGCAGGCAAGAATGTCGGCGCTACCTTCTGGTCGGAAAGGCTCTGGGTGCATTTTGACCCGGTTGAGCTTCGCAGTGGATTCCACTCCCTCTCCTCCTCGGAGGAGGAGAGGGCCGGGGAGAGGAGGCCAATGGTTTGCAAAATTAAAATCCCCTCTCCCCAACCCTCTCCCCGCTCGTGCCTCGCGGGGCGAGGGAGCCAGACAGCAACAGGGTCAAGCTGCACCCATGCTCTCGCCGCCGCCGTTTTTGTTCGTGTGTTTCGCGGGGTTCGCGGTTTAATAGTTGTTGAATTATTTATTATGCACTGGTTTTTTCTTTTACTCGCGGGCCTGCTGGAAATCGGCTGGGCCATCGGCATGAAATACACGAACGGCTTCACGAAGCTCTGGCCGACGGCGGCGACGTTCGCGACGATGACGGTGAGTTTTTATCTGCTCTCGCTCTCGCTGAAAACGATTCCGATGGGCACGGCCTACGCGGTGTGGACGGGCATCGGCGCGGCGGGCACGGCGTTTTTCGGGATGCTGTTTCTCGGCGAACCGCGCGAGGTCGGGCGCATCGTCTGCCTCGTGCTAATCGTGGCGGGGACGGTTGGGTTGAAATTGTTTTCCAAGGCGGGTTGACCGTGATGCGCTGATGCAATAGCATCTGATGTATGAGAACCACATTGGACATTGAAGACGATGTATTGCAGGCGGCGAAAGAATTGTCGCGGCGAGAGGGCAGCACCGCCGGGCAGATCATTTCCGCGCTGGCCCGGCGCGGCTTGGCGCTGCCATCCGCCATCCGCAAGGGACGTTCCAACACGCGGGGCGGTGTGCCGGTGCTGGCGTCGCGCGGCGAAGTGGTGACGCTGGAGCACACGCAGCGCCTGATGGACAAGGAGGGCGTATAAGCCATGCGCGCCCTGCTGGATGTGAACGTCGTCATCGCGTTGCTGGATCCGGACCATGCGTTTCACGAACGGGCGCATGACTGGTGGCTGGCTAACGGCAAGCGCGGCTGGGCCAGTTGTCCGCTTACGGAAAACGGCGTCGTCCGCATCATGTCGAATCCGGCTTACAGCGCGAAGGCGCGGTTCGCGCCGGGCGATTTGATTTCCCGGCTGCAAACTTTTGCTGACCAAACGAACCATGAATTCTGGCCGGACGAACTTTCATTGCGGGATGGAAAAATATTTTTAGTTGAACGGGTTCATAGCTCACGCCAACTGACCGATATTTACCTATTGGCTCTGGCAGTGAAGCGCGGTGGCAAGCTGGCAACATTTGATCAGGGAATTCCATTGTCCACCGTCCGGTCTGCGAAGGCCGAACATTTGTTCGTCATCTGATTTTCTTTCATGCTCAATTCACCATCCGCCATCCGCGTTAAAAAACTCATCCGTCCGCTCGTCCACGACTTGCACGCCTACGTTCCCGGCGAACAGCCGAAAATCAAGGGGCTGATCAAACTCAACACGAACGAGAATCCTTATCCGCCATCCCCAAAAGTTTTGCGCGCGGTGAAGGCGGCGGTGGATGGGAGGCTGCGGCTCTATCCCAATCCCACGGCGGAAAAACTCCGCGCCAAGCTGGCGAAACTGCATGGTTGCAAGCCGGAGAACATCATCATCGGCAATGGCTCGGATGAAGTGCTGGCGCTGGCGGTGCGCGGATTTGTTGAGCCATCGGAGCGCGGGCGGCTCGCCCGCGAGTTGCAACGTCACAAAATAAAAAAACTCGCGGGCGAGCCGTCCGCGCTCCGGTCAGAAGAAACGGTGCAGTATTTCACGCCCAGCTATTCGCTGTATCCGGTGCTGGCGGATACGCATGGCGCGGTGAAAAATGTCGTGGAACTCAACGCTGATTTCTCGCTGCCGAGCGTGGCGGAATTGAAACGCGGCAAGCAATGGAACTTCAACGCCGCCCTCACCTTCATCACCACGCCGAACGCACCGGGCGGGCGCGGTTACAAGACGGGCGAGCTGGAAAAACTTTGCCGCGCGCAAAAAGGCGTGGTGGTGCTGGACGAGGCGTATGTGGATTTTGCGAACGAGAACGCGCTGAAGCTGGCGCTGAAATTTCCGCACGTTCTTGTCGCGCGGACTTTTTCCAAGGCGTATTCGCTGTGCTTCCAGCGCGTCGGTTATTTCGTCGGCCACGCGGATCTCATCGCGGCGCTCGACAAGATGCGCGACAGTTACAACGTGAACGGCCTCGGCCAGATCGCGGCGGAGGCGACGTTGGACGATTTGAAATTTTACCGCGCGAACTTCAAAAAAATTATTTCCACGCGCGAATGGCTGACGCGGGAGTTGATCAAGCACGGCTTCCGCGTGCTGCCGAGTCAGACGAATTTTATTCTCGCGAAGCCCCCGCTGTTTCCCGCGAAGGCGTGGCTGCAGAAGCTGCGCGGTAAAAAAATTCTCGTCCGCTGGTTCAGTGCGCCGGAGGTCAGCGATTATCTGCGAATCACGATTGGCACGCGGGCGGAAGCAGCGGCGATGGTGCGGGCGGTGCGAAGCGTGACGAGTGAGAAGTGATTCGTGAGGACGATTGGATGCCAAAAGTTTTTCACGCATCACTCGTCACTTGTCACTCGCCGCATCACCTTTCGCTTTCCTTCAACTGCGTTTCTGCTAAAACCCCTGCGTGTATCTGGAGTTTTATGGATTAAAGCAGGCGCCGTTCGACATCACGCCGAACCCGCGCTTTCTTTTTCACAGCCTGAAACACCGCGAGGCGTTCAACCATCTCATCTACGGCGTGCGCGAGCGCAAAGGATTTGTGCAACTCACTGGCGAAGTCGGCGCGGGCAAAACAACTTTATGCCGCGCGTTTCTGGAACAGCTTGATGGAAAATTTTCCACCGCGTTGATTTTGAATCCCGTGCTCAACGCCGATGAACTGATGCGCGCCATCGCGACGGAGTTCGGCTTGAACGTGAAAGGTTTTGACCGCTTGGAAACCATTGCGGCCATCAGCGATTTTTTGCTGAAACAAACTTTGAGCGGCAAGGAAACGGTTCTCATCATTGATGAGGCGCAAAATCTGACGGAAGATTTGCTCGAACAGGTGCGGCTGATTTCCAACATCGAGACGGACGACCGAAAATTGTTGCAGATAGTTCTCATGGGACAGCCGGAATTGCGCGATAGGCTAAACAGTCCGCGGCTGAAACAACTGCGGCAACGCATCACCGTGCGATATCATCTCGCGCCGTTGACGCGGAACGAGGTCGGCCAGTATATTCATCACCGGTTGGCGCTGGCGGGATCGCGCGGCGTGCCGACGTTCACGTTTCCGGCGGTGTGGCGCGTGTTCGGTTACAGCCAAGGAATTCCCCGGCTGGTGAACGCGCTGTGCGACAAGGCGCTGCTGGCGGGATTTGTGGAACGCAGTTATCGGATTAATTATCGAATGGTCGGACGCGCCATCCGCGAACTGGAAGGAAACATTCACGCATGAGCCTCATCAACGACGCCCTCAAGCAGGCGCGGCAAGCGCCGCCGCGCACCACGCCCAGCACGCTGCCGCCGCTCCAGCCCGCGCACGAGGAACACTCGCACACGGCGGTGTGGCTCGTGCCGGCCATCATCATCTTCCTCGTGTTCGCCGCGATTTTTTTCATCGGCTGGGCGTCCATGCGCCGCACAGTTCACGGCATCGTCAACGCCCCGCCTGACCCGGTCACCACCCAGGAGGTCGCGGTCGTCGCGCCAGTCTTCGTCGCACCCGAGCCGCCGCCAGTGGTGGAACTACCGCGCTTGCAGGGAATTTTTTATTCGCCCACCGCGCCCTCGGCCATCATGGACGGCAAGACGATTCGCCCGGGCGACACCTTCAAGCAATACAAGGTGAAGGCCATCACCAAGTTCAACGTCATCCTCGTCGGCCCGGACAAAAAAGAAATCAAGGTCGGCCTGGGAAGCTGACCGATGCTGCTG
>JAYVQV010000513.1:0-16225 GCA_043776855.1 Limisphaerales bacterium
GTTGAGGTGTGGCGATTAGAACGGAGCGCGGGTCTGTGACCCGCAGCGGTTTCAATATGGAACTGACATTAAAATTTTTTACGCGCGCCTACTTAACAACGTGCTGCGGCTCACAGAGCCGCGCTCCGATGGTTACGTCGTTTCACCGGAGTCCTAAAATTTGAATCGTATGAAATCATTTTCTCATTTGGATAAAAATGGCCGCGCCAAGATGGTGGATGTTGGACACAAGCCCGCGCAGCAACGCATCGCCGTCGCGGAAGGTTTTGTGCGCTGCCTGCCGCAAACCATCACCGCACTGCGCGCCAAGAAATTGTCGAAGGGCGATGTGTTCACCGTGGCGAAGATTGCGGCGATCCAGGCGGCGAAGCGCACGGATGAATTGATTCCGCTCTGCCATTCGTTGCCGCTGGACGCGGTGGAAGTAAATTTTTCGCTGAAGAGAAATCTGGTTCACATCATCGCCGAGGCGCGCACGACGGCGAAGACCGGCGTGGAGATGGAGGCGTTGACGGCAGTGAGCGTGGCGGCGCTGACGATCTACGACATGTGCAAGGCCGTGGACAAGACGATGAGCTTCGAGGGCGTGCGGCTGGTGAAAAAAATAAAACTATGACTCACGCAAAGGACGCCAAGGGCGCAAAGTTTTTTCTTTGCGGACTTCGCGTCCTTTGCGTGAGAATTCCCCTATGAAAATTGGACGCGTCACTTTGAGCGACCGCGCGAGCGGCGGGATTTACGAAGACCGTAGCGGGCCGGAAATCGAACGCGTGTTGCGCGAACAGTTTGCCGAGGAGATTGAGTTTGAGTGTGTGCTGCTGCCGGATGAGCAGGCGCAGATTGAAACGGCGCTGAAAACTTTGTGCGCGAACGGCTGCGCGCTCGTCGTCACCACCGGCGGCACGGGACCGACGCCGCGTGATGTGACGCCGGAGGCGACGCGCGCGGTGCTGGAAAAGGAACTGCCCGGCTTTGGCGAAATGATGCGCGCGGTTTCGCTTGCCAAAGTGCCGACGGCGATTCTTTCACGCGCGACGGCAGGTGTGCGCGGAAAAACTTTAATCGTGAATCTGCCGGGAAATCCCAAGGCCATCGCGGAATGTTTGCCGCCGTTGATGCGGGCGATTGCGGAGTGCTTGGATCACATCGCCGGTTTTCGTCCGAAATTAAAGTAGCGCAGGCGTCTCGCCTGCCGCATTGAGCGAAGCGAGGCCGTTAATTTCCTGCTCGCGCTTGCGCGCTCGTCCGCACAGGCGAGACGCCTGCGCTACTTTTGCCCCATGGCCTCCAGTAGCAATTTTCCGCCCGCAAAAATCAGCACTGCCGCCAGCACGCGGCTGAAGGTGACGCTGCTCCAGCGGCGCGCGCCAAAGTGTGTGCCGAGCAGCGCCCCGATGACGGCGGGCAGCGTGAGCCAGAGCAGCGGGCCGACGTGCGTGATTTTTTCCCAGCCCGCGCCAGCGAGTCCGGCGATGGAATTGACGATGATGAATCCCGCCGCGATGCCGCCGGTGGTTTTTGGTTTTACCCAGCGGAAGAGGTAGAGCAGGGGACTCAAGAAAACGCCGCCGCCGATGCCGGTGAGGCCGGCGAGAAATCCCAGCACCGCGCCGATGACGAGCGCGAGCGGCCAGAAAAATTTTCGCAGTGTCACGTCATCGGTCTGCCAGCGCGAACGGAACAGCAGGATGAGTCCGGCGACGGTCAGCACCGAGCCGAGGATGAGTTTGTAGGTGTGCGGACTGATTTTTATTTGGCTGCCCCACACGGCGCACGGCACGGAGGCGACAGCGAACCACAGCAGAATTTTCCAATCGAAATGTCCGGCCTGCCGGAACCGCCAGAGCGCCACGCTGGCGACGAGGACGTTGGTGATGAGCACGGCAACCTTGGCGGAGTTCGGCGCGATGCCGAGCACGGCCAGCGCGGCGAGGTAGCCGGTCGCGCCGCCGTGGCCGACGCTGGAATAAAAAAACGCGACGGTGAAAACGGCGGCGAGCAGCAGGGCGGTTTGCAGCAGGGAAAATGATTCCATGAAAATTTATCCCGGCAGCCGCACGGTAAAAATGCTGCCACGTTCCGCCTCGCTGCTCACTTCAATCGTCCCGCCGTGCGCTTCCACGATGGCCTTGCTGATGGCGAGTCCCAGTCCGCTGCCGCCGGAGGTGCGCGATTTTTCCGCGCGATAAAACCGGTCAAAGACGCGCGGCAAATCGGCCGGCAAAATTCCCAGGCCCGTGTCGGCGACGGCGAGGAGGGCGAAATGTCCGTCGGTTTGCGTGGTCACAAAAATTCCGCCGTCATCCCGGTTGTAGCGCACGGCGTTGGTCAGCAGGTTGGTCACGACTTGCTGGAGGCGAACGGGGTCGGCCTCGATAGCGACGGCGGTCAGGTCGCAATGAATCCGCAGCCGGCGGGCGTCGGCGAGCGGTTGAACGAGCTTCACGCAATCCCGCGCGATGGCGGCGAGGTCGGTTTTTTCTCGCTCCAGTTTTTCCTGGCCGGCGTCGAAGCGCGCGAGTTCCAGCAGTGCGTCGGAGAGCTTCCGCATTTGCTGCGCGGTGGCCAGGCTGGCGGCGATGGATTCCTGGTAGTCGGCGGCGGAACGTTCGCGGGCGAGCATCAACTGCGCTTCGGTGATGAGCACGGCGAGCGGCGTGCGCAGCTCGTGCGCGGCGTCGGCGGTGAAACGTTTTTGGTAGGCGAACGCGGTTTCCAGCCGGGCGAAGGTGTTGTTTAACACGCTGGCAAGCTGGCCGAGTTCGCTGTCGGTTTCGCTGGCGGTGATGCGTTCCGAAAGATGGCCGTTGGCGATGTGCCGGGCGGCGGCGCTGATTTTTTCCACGGGGCGCAGCGCGCGGGCGATGATGAAGGACGCGCCGCCCAGCCCGCAGCCGAGGACGACGAGGCTGCCGAGCACGAGCCAGGCGGCGAACCGCGCGGCGGCGGTGTTCTCGGTGGCGAGGGCATGGCCGGTGAGCACGCAGTCGCCGCGTTCGGTGGAATGGAAGGTTTCGCGAAAATCTCCGCGCGTGCGGGAGTGGGTGCCGGTGTCTTTCGTGGCGAGGCGCGGGCGCGACAAATCATCGGGTGCGTTGGCGGAGACGAGGAACGGGCCGCTGTCTTTCAGCAGCCAGATGGCAAAATAAAATCCGTTCGGGTCGGAGGATTGGAAGCGCGTCATGCTGGCGGCAATCTTCTCCGGCTCCGGCGGACGGCCGGAACTGGTGAGATAAAAAGCCGCCGCGTCCGGCCCCGCGATGGCGTCCTCGACGGCGGGGCCGGGCGAGAAAATCGTGCGGCTGATGGCGGAGGTCCGGCGGTGCAGTTCGACATCCAACTGATCCAGCCGGTTGGTGGCATACATTTCAAACGCGGCGAAATCCAGCGCGGTGAGCGCGAGCGTGAGCAGCAGGGCGATCCAGAGCAGCAGCCGCCAGCGGATGGATTTGGTGAATTTCATGGTCGAAACATTCAACGCTCAACATTTAAGCCGGAACGATGCAGTTAAAAACAATCCGATAAACGCCGAGGCGCAGAGAACGCAGAGGTTCGCCGAGAAAACTGCCGGATGATTCGAGGCATCAGTAAGTGGGTTGGCTTTGCTACCAAAAATCTCGGCGGCTCTCTGCGTTCTCCGCGCCTCCGCGTTTGTCCGGCTTTTTCCAACGGCATGGTTTTGGTTTAGCCGAAACCATGCGGTTGAAAATGGGGAGCGCAGCCGCCCCGGCTGTAGTTCGGCGCGCCCTCGCGCCGAACCCGAACGCACGCAGGCCAACCGATTGGTGTTTGGTTTTCGTCCGTTCGGGCGGGTCGCGCGGGCGCGACCCGCTGCGCCCGGGGCGGGCGCGCTCCCCAAGTCAACGTTGGAAGTTGAAGGTTGAAGGGCGAAGTTTTTTTTCATTTCTCGATGCAGTAGCCCTGGCCGCGCCGGGTGCTGATGATTTCCGCGCCGAGTTTTTTGCGGAGGCTGAAGATGTGGACATCCACGAGGTTGGAGAGCGTGGCGTCGTTTTCGTCGAAGAGGTGTTCGTAAAGTTCCGTGCGCGAAATCACTTCGCCGCGATGCCGCGCGAGGTATTCGAGGATGGCAAATTCGCGGGCGGTGAAGGTGACGGTCTGGCCGTCGCGCACGGCGTTCTGCTCGCGCGTGTCGAAGGTGATGGCGCCGATTTGAATTTTATTCGTGGGCAGTTTGGCGTGGCGGCGGATGAGGGCGCGGAGGCGGGCGAAGAGTTCGCCGAGGTCGAAGGGCTTGACGAGGTAATCATCCGCGCCGAGGTCGAGGCCGCGCACGCGGTCGAGGTGGGATTCGCGGGCGGTGAGCATCAGCACGGGGGTGGCCTTGGTTTGGCGGAGGCGTTCGAGCAATTGCCAGCCGTTCAACTTGGGCAGCATCACGTCGAGCACGATGGCGTCGTAGTCGGTGGCCTCGGCCTTGTAGATGCCGTCCTCGCCATCGCCGGAAACATCCACGGCGTAGCCCTCCTCGCGCAAGGCCTTGGCGAGGTTGCTTTGCAGGCGCGGTTCGTCTTCAACAATCAGGATTCTCATGGCGGATGAACTGGACGTTTTCAGCATAGGCATTTCACCAGTGGGAGACACGCTTTTTGAAGCTCGAGCCGATAAATTTATCATGGGTGCGATTAAGCCAGCATTAAACCGGTGAAAATATTTCCCGCCGTTTTAATGCTGGCTTAATTGGGCTTGCGGTAGATTGCAGCAAGAAACCACCAGCCATGAAACTCAAAGTCACCTACTTTTTTCAGCCGGCCCAGGAATTGCCTGTGCGTCCGGGAACTGTGCTGAAGCCGGTCGCGCAGCGGAAAAAAATCTTGGACAACATGGGGCGCGGCAAGTGCCAGGCCGCCTTGCTGCCGGAAATCTGCACAGCCGGACGCACTTTCAAACCCAAAACCATGGAGATGTATGAACCTGTTATTTGACCTGCTGCCCGCCGCCGCGATTCTGGGCGTGAACGCCTTCATCTGGGCCTGTCTGTTGCTCGCGGCGCAGACGGATGAAACCTTTGACCTCGGCGGCGCGGACGCTGATGCCAGAAATTAAGATTATGCACACCAACAAAAATAAAAAAAACGACCGCCGGGCGACGGTGGGTTCCGGGTTTGAAGTCGGACGCTTCCTGCCGAAGCTGGTGGCTGGCTCCAGCAAGTTTGCCGCGCTGCCGACGATCACGGAAATGGCCCGGCCCGCCCTGCCGCAAATCCGGTTCAACTAAAAGCCGGTCTGAAAATGTGGCGGCATCCTGCCGCCCGGAAAAAGCGCTCGCATGGAAAACGACTTGGAATGATTCGGGGATTTGC
Organism: Limisphaerales bacterium; assembly: GCA_043776855.1. Lineage (GTDB taxonomy): Bacteria > Verrucomicrobiota > Verrucomicrobiia > Limisphaerales > UBA11358 > UBA11358. The sequence goes on from JAYVQV010000513.1 coordinate 5,325, forward strand.
TTGGTGGCGACGCCATTCCGCCGGGCTGGAAGCCACGGCTCTACGTCAGCCAAGATGGCTAACGCTACATTTTTAGACCGCTCCAACGGACGCCGGCAGCCGCACGGTGAAGGTGGTGCCGCCGCCGCCGCTGGCCGCTTCCAGCGTTCCGCCGTGCGCCGCCACGATGGCCTGGCAAATGGAAAGTCCGAGGCCGGAATTACCCGCGCCGGTGCGTGATTTGTCGGCACGATAAAATCTTTCAAACACGCGCGGCAAATCTTCCGGCGCGATTTCTTGGCCGGTGTTAAAAACTTCCAGCACGGCCAGCCCGTTTTCTGATTTCAAACTCAACTTCACTTCGCCATTCGGCTCGTTGTATTGGATGGCGTTCGTCAAAAGATTTGTCACCACTTGCGCCAGCCGTTCGGAATCACCGGTGACTGGCAGCGGCGAAATTTCGGAAATAATTTTCACGCCGCGTTCCTCGGCCAGGGTCTGCACCAGCTCGGCGGAATCAGAAATGGTTTTGGCAAAATCAAATTTTAGCCGCTTGATGACTTCCTGCCCCGCATCGAACCGCGCGAGCTCCAGCAGCGACTCGATGAGCTTCCGCATCCGCTGCGCCGCGCGCTGGCAGGCCTCGACGGTCTGCTTGTAGCCGGCGGCATCGCGGTCGCGGCCCAGCGCCATCTGCGTCTGCGTGAGGATGACCGTCACCGGCGTCCGTAATTCATGGGCGGCATCGGAGGCGAATTGTTTTTGCTGCGCGAACGCCGTTTCTAATCGCGCGAAGGTGGAATTCAAAACCGCCGCCAACTGGCCGAGTTCACTTTCCGCCTCGGCGGTGTTGATGCGCTGCGACAAATCGCCGGCGGAAATTTTTACGGCGGTGGAACTGATTTCTGAAATGGGCCGCAATGCCCGGTTCACGAACCACCAGCCGCCCAGCAGTCCGAAAAATAAAATCACGCCACCGACCGCCGACAATTTCAAAGCCGTGACTTTCAGTTCCCGCAATTCCGGTGCAATGCTACAGCCGACTTGGATGATTTCGCCGGACGGCAGCGTGTCCGCCAGCGAGTGCTGGTCGCCCACGGTTTTCAACACTGGTGGTTTCCGTTCTGGCGGGGGCGGATTGCCCCCGCCGTTCGCCGATTCGAGCCGATGGGTTTCCTGGATGAACACTTCGGGAACGGCGACGTTGGGTGAGCGGCCAATTTCCTTGCCGTTGCGGTCGGTAATCCGGAACCAATACTGATTGGGGTTGCCGGGGTCGAACTGGGCGGCCAGTTGCGGCGTGATGTTAAATGACAGGGGCGGACGCGGCGCTCCGTTTTCTTGAAAATCGTTTTCCTGAAAATTGCGCGGTGGCCGGCCATCGTCCGGCGGGCCGTTAGGATCCGGCGGTTCGTCCTGCCTTGGCTGGCCGGGGCGTCCCGGCGGCTGACGACGATTGCCGGGGCCGTGCAAAATCTGGGCGACGGCTCCGATGCGCTGGTGAATCCCGTCATCCACGCGGCGGAACTGGCGGCTGCGCTCCAGTTGATACGAGGTGAAACCGAAACCCGCGAGGACCACGACGAGAATCAACCCATACCAGAGCTGCAAGCGCCACTTGATGGAGTTGAAAATTTTCATCCTTCAATGCAGTAGCCATGCCCGCGCCGGGTGGCGATGAATTCCGCGCCGAGTTTTTTGCGGACGTTGGAGACGTGAACATCCAGCAAGTTCGACAAGGAACTTTCATTCTCGTCGAAGAGGTGTTCGTAAAGTTGCGTGCGCGTGACGACTTCGCCGCGATGCAGCGCGAGAAATTCCACGAGCGAATACTCGCGCGCCGTGAGTTCCTCCGGTTTGCCTTTGAGAAAAACCAGGCGCGCGGCGGTATCAATTTTTACGTCGCCAATTTCAATCACGTTGCTCGTCTGATTCACGCTGCGGCGGATGATGGCGCGCAGGCGGGCAAAAACTTCTTCGAGATCGAACGGCTTCACGACGTAATCATCCGCGCCGCCGTCGAGACCTTTCACGCGGTCACGCGACTGGTCGCGGGCGGTGAGCATGAGCACGGGAGTTTTTTTTGTTTTGCGGAGACGTTTCAAAACTTCCCAGCCATCCATGCCCGGCAGCATCACGTCGAGGACGATGGCGTCGTAGTCCGTGCCCTCGGCGTTGAAGAGTCCGTCGTCGCCGTTGTCAGCGGTGTCCACGGCGTAGCCTTCCTCGCGCAACGCCTGGGCGAGGCTGGCGAGCAAATCCGGTTCGTCTTCGACAATCAAAATTCTCATGCGTCGCGCGCCAGTGATAACACAGCTTCACGCGGGCGTCACTCTCGCAGGTGCGACCTTAAGCGGAGATGAAGAAATTTTTGGTCGCGCAAAGTTCCGGTCGCCGTCGGGCTTGAAACGTTACGCGAACCGGCGGAGCGTTTGACCGAATCCATGCCGTAGAAAATGGGGAGCGCGCCCGCCTCGGGCGCAGCGGGTCGCGCCCGCGCGACCCGCCCGGACGGACGAAAACCAACCATTCTTCGCTTGGCCTTCGTGCGTTCGGGTTCGGCGCGAGGGCGCGCCGAACCACAGCCGGGGCGGCTGCGCTCCCCATTTTCAACTGCATGGTTCCGGTTAAGAACAGTGTCAAAGCGCAGCCCCGGCAGCAGTGCGTTCCATTTCTTCCTTGAACGTCCGGCGGCGTTTGGCAGGCTGCCCGCGTTCCCGGAAATTAACTTCACCCAAATCCAATCATGAAAAAATTATTCCTCACCCTCACCCTCGTCGCGGCGGCCGGCTTCGCGGCGACCAATCTCGTCGCGGCGGAAGCCAAAGATTATCAAGTCACCGGCGCTGTGCTGGAAGTGAACCCCACCTTCATCACCGTCATCAACAAAGGCGAAGAGAAATTCCAGATCGCCACCGACACTGCGACCAAGGGCGTCAAGCCCAAGGTCGGCGACAAAGTCACCGTGCATTATTATATGACCGCCTCCAGCATCGAAGCGAAGGGCGGCGCGGAAAAGAAAATTGAGAAAGCCGACCAGCCGGAGAAAAAAGCCGACCAGCCCGCGAAGAAGGAAAAGACGAACTGAATCCAAACTCCGAAGTGGAATTATTGAGTGGGGGTGGAACCGGCTTCCAGCCGGTTGTTTCCGGCATCCTGCCGGAAACCGTCGGAAAGGCCACGCCCCGCAGGAACGTGAACGGCGGTTGACGATTCCCGTCGCCAACGGAATTTGGCTGGAAGCCAAATTCAACCGGCTGGAAGCCGGTTCCACCCGGCGCGGGGGCGCTCCCCAACTTCGGAGTTCGAACTGAATTCCGTTCCACCCACCAACCGCCCGGCGTTCGCCGGGCGGTTTTCATTTTTATTTCCATTTTTATTTCACGGTCTAGGCTTTGCGCCGGATGAAATCCGCCCACATTGAAATGCCTTCCGGCCAGAACTGGAGCTGTCACGGCTGCTCGGATTGTTGTCGCGGCGGCATGGCGATTCCGCTGCTGCCGGAAGACCGGCGGCGCCTCGAGCAGCAGCACTGGTCGGCGGCGGATGGCGTGGAGCCGGCGCAGATGATCGTGGCGGGATTGAATTCCGTGCGGCTCGGTCACGGCGCGGATGGCGCGTGCGTTTTTTTGAACGAGGCGGGCCGCTGCAAAATTCACGCGAAGTTTGGCGAGGCGGCGAAACCGCTGGCGTGCCGGCTGTTTCCGCTCGTGATTCATCCGGCCGGAAAAAAACTGCTGGTGGGCTTGCGTTTCAGTTGCCCTTCGGCGGCGGCGAATCAAGGCCGGCCGCTGGCGGAGCAGGGGACGGCGGCGGCGACGCTGGCAAAAATATTTTTACCGGCGGGCTGCGAAAAGATTCCACCGCCGCCGGTGGGCACGGCGGCGGGCTTGGACTGGCCGGATTTTTTGCGGTTCGTGAACCGGCTGGATCAAACGCTCGCGGCGGAGAATGTTTCCACGGGAATAAAATTATTGCGCGGCCTGCATTGGCTCGGCGCGGTGGAGCGCGGCTGCCTGGACCGCATCGCGGGCGAGAGCGCGGAGGAGATTCTCGCGGCGCTGGCGGAGAATGCGGCGGTCAAAGCGCCCGCGCTGCCGGAGATGGTTCCGGAGCCGAGCGCGTTTGGTAGATTGTTTCTGCGGCTGCTGGTGCTGGAGCACGCGCGGACGGTGACGGTGGCGGACGCGGATGTGCGGAGCGGGCATCATTGGAAAATGCTGGCGGCGGCGTTCCGTTTCGCGCGCTCGACCGGACGCACGCCGCCACTGCGCGCGGAACTCGCGGCGGTGAAGTTCGCGGACGTGGAAAAAGATTTTGGCGCGCTGACGCCGGCGATGGAGGTTTTGCTGACGCGGTATTTTCGCGTGAAGGTGCAGAGCCTGCAATTTTGCGGGAAGGCCTTTTACGACCGGCCATTGATTGAGGGCTATCAGAATCTGGTGCTGCTGTATCCCATCATCATCTGGCTGGCGCGCTGGCTGGCGGTCAGCGCGGGGCGCGCGGAACTTGCGGAGGCGGACGTGCTGCGCGCGGTTTCGCTGGCGGATCATCAGTATGGCTACGCGCCGTATCTGCGCTGGCGCACCCGGCTGCTGCACCAGCGGAATGACATCGTGAAACTGTGCGCGTGGTATGCGCGGTGAGCCAGCCGGAGGTGCAGCTTGACCCGGTTGGGCTTCGCGCTGGATTCCACTCCCTCTCCTCCTCGGAGGAGGAGCAGCGACAGCGGCTATGGACAGGGGAGAGGAGGCCAATGGTTTGCTAAATAAAAATCCCCTCTCCCCAACCCTCGCCCCGCTCGTGCCTCGCGGGGCGAGGGAGCCAGACCGCAACCGGGTCAAGCTGCACCCAGCGCAGGCGGCTCGCCTGCCGGTTTGTATCGGAACGCGCGGGCGGGCCGCCCGCGCTCCTACGCCGCGCGCAACTTGATCAACAAGTCTTTGCTCTCCACTGCGTCACTGACGCGGACATTGATCTCCTCCACCACGCCGTCGCACGGCGCGTAAATGGTCGTCTGCATCTTCATCGCTTCGAGCGTCACGAGCTTGTCGCCTTTCGCGACTTTCGCGCCGACGCTGACCGAGAGCGCGGTGACGAGGCCGGGAATCGGTGCGCCCACTTCGTTCGGTTTGGTGGCATCCGCTTTGACGCGTGCCTTTACCGTCGGCTTCACGGATTTATCCACGATGGATAGCTGGCGCGAGACGCCGTTCAGCTCGAACGTCACCGCGCGCTTGCCTTCCGCATCCACCGCGCCAATGTTGACCAGCCGGATAAAAAGAGTTTTGCCCGCTTCAATCTCAACGGAAACTTCCGCGCCAATTTTCATCCCGTAGAAAAACGCGGGCGTCGGCAGCACAGATAAATCGCCGTTCGCCGCGACCTTCTTCGCGAACTCGGCAAATACTTCGGGATACATGACGTGGCTGAACACGTCGTCGTCCGTCGCCTCGCGCTTGAGCTTCGCGGAAAGCTCCTCTGCAATTTTTTTGAAATTAAGCGGCTTCAGTTCCGCGCCCGGACGGCCTTTGATTGGCTTGCGATTTCCAAGAACGACGTGCTGAACTTTCTTCGGCCAGCCGCCCATCGGTTGACCAAGACCGCCGCTCAACATATCAATCACCGATTCGGGAAACGGCACGCTGCCGGGTTCGAGATTCAAAACGTCGGCGGGCTTGATGCCGCGCGTGATGAGAAACATTGTCATGTCGCCAACGACCTTGCTGCTCGGCGTCACCTTCACGATGTCACCGAACAACTGGTTCACCTCGGCGTAAGTGCGCGCGATTTCCGGCCAGCGATGACCGAGACCCATCGCGCTCGCCTGCTCTTTGAGATTCGTGAACTGACCGCCGGGCATCTCGTGCAAATAAACTTCCGCGCTGCCCGCTTTCGGCGCAGTGTCGAACGGCGCGTAATAATTGCGAACCTGTTCCCAGTAATCGGAAAATTCATTCAGCGCGTCCAAGTCCAAACCCGTGTCGCGCTTGGTAAATTGCAGCGCGGCGACAATGGAATTCAAATTCGGCTGGCTCGTGGAACCGCTCATCGAGGCCATCGCTAAATCAACCACGTCCACGCCCGCATCCGCCGCGCTCAAGATTGAAGCCGCTGAAATACCGCTCGTGTCGTGCGTGTGGAAATGAATTGGGATGCCGATTTCATTTTTCAACGCCTTCACCAGCGCGCTCGCGGCGGCAGGTTTGCAGAGGCCGGCCATGTCCTTGATGGCGATCATGTGCGCGCCCATCTTCTCCAAATCTTTCGCGAGCTTGACGTAATACTTCAGCGAGTATTTGTCGCGCGCTGGATCGAGGATGTTGCCCGTATAACAAATCGCCGCTTCGCAAACCGCGTGCGTTTCGTTGACCGCTTCCATCGCAACTTTCAGGTTCGGCAGATAATTCAGCGAATCGAACACGCGAAAAATATCCATGCCCGCCTCGGCGGAATGTTTCACAAAACCAGCGACGGCGTTGTCGGGATAATTCGAGTAACCCACCGCGTTCGAGCCACGGAACAACATCTGGAAACAAATGTTCGGAATCCGTTCGCGCAAAACACGCAGCCGCAGCCACGGGTCTTCGTGCAGAAAACGCAGCGCGGTGTCGAAGGTCGCGCCGCCCCACATTTCCATCGAGAAAAGATTCGGCGTGCGGCGCGCGACGGCGTCGGCCACGGCAATCATATCGTAGCTCCGCATCCGCGTGGCGAAGAGCGATTGATGCGCATCGCGGAAAGTCGTGTCGGTGACGAGCATCTGCTTTTGCGCGAGCGTCCACGCGGCGAATTTTTTCGCGCCGAGTTCGAGCAGCAACTGGCGCGTTCCGCGCGGCGGAGTTTGCTTGTGGTCGTAAGCCGGAACGCGGGCGGCGGAGAAAGTTTCCTTGGGGACAAATCCTTTCGCGTGGGGATTGCCGTTCACCGTCACGTCGCCGATGAAGCTCAAAAGTTTTGTCGCGCGGTCGCGCTTGGCTTTGAATTTGCAAAGCTCCGGGGTGGTATCAATCAAGGTCGTCGAAGCTTGCCCGCTGCTGAACGTGTGGTTGTGAATGACGTTTTCGAGGAACGGAATGTTCGTCTTCACACCGCGAATACGAAATTCGCGAAGCGCGCGATCCATGCGTTGCAGCGCGGCTTCAAACGTCGGCGCGCTCGCGGTGAGCTTCACCAGCAGCGAATCATAGAACGGCGTGATGACCGAACCCGCGTAACCCATGCCGCCGTCGAGCCGGATGCCAAAGCCGCCCGCGCTGCGATAGGTCAGGATGCGACCGTAGTCGGGCTGGAATTTATTCTCCGGGTCTTCCGTCGTGATGCGGCATTGCACTGCGTAACCACTGCGCCGGATTTCATTTTGCGCCGGTATGCCGACTTCCGCGCCGTGCATCGGCTGGCCGTCCGCGATTAAAATCTGCGAGCGCACCAAATCAATTCCCGTGATGACTTCCGTGACGGTGTGCTCGACCTGGATGCGCGGGTTCATCTCGATGAAGAACCATTCCTTCGAGTCTTGATCGTAAAGAAATTCCACCGTGCCGGCGTTGTTGTATTTGATTTCTTGGCAGAGCTTCACCGCCGCGTCGCAAAGTTCTTGGCGGACTTTTTCATCCAACTCAACACTTGGCGCAATCTCGATGACTTTCTGGTGACGGCGTTGCACCGAGCAATCGCGCTCGTGCAAGTGAACGACGTTCCCATGCTTGTCGCCGAGAATTTGCACCTCGATGTGCTTCGCGCGCGGGATGTAGCGCTCAAGAAAGACGGCGGAGTTTCCAAACGCGCGCCCCGCTTCGCCCTGCGCCTCGTCGAGCAAATCCGCGAGATCGCCGGGCTTCGTGACTACGCGCATCCCGCGTCCGCCGCCGCCGAAGGCAGCCTTGATGATGAGCGGGAAACCAATTTCCTTTGCGGTCTTCAGCGCTTCGCCGCGATCTTCGATGGCGTCTTCTGTTCCCGGCAAAACGGGAACGCCGACTTTTTGCGCGAGCGCGCGGGCGGCGGTTTTGTCGCCCATGTTTTTCAAAAGCTCGACGCGCGGGCCGACGAAAATAATTCCTGCGTCTTCGCAGGCCTGCGCGAACGCCGCGTTCTCGGAAAGAAATCCGTAGCCCGGATGAATCATGTCCACGCCCTTCTCCTTCGCGAGCGCGATGATGCTCGGGATGTCGAGATACGCGCCGACCGGCCCTTTGCCTTCGCCGATGAGATAGGCTTCGTCCGCCTTGAAACGATGAATCGCGAGACGGTCTTCCTGCGCGTAAATCGCGACGGTGCGAAAGCCGAGTTCAGTTGCCGCGCGAAAAACGCGGATGGCGATCTCGCTGCGGTTGGCGACGAGCAATTTTCTCTGCCGGACAGGTGTGGCGTTGGAAATCATATTTGCAGCGCAGATGAAAACCAAAATCGCGCGTCCAATCAATCAGGGAAATAAAAAAATGCAGGACGAACCGCCCAAGATTACGGCTCGGCTTCAGAACCCCCAACGAAGTCTATTACTGAATCCCTCCCTTTTGTCGCACTACAAATTTGAAACTAAACATCACTCGAATCTCTCAAACCAAAAGTTTCCGACGAACCGTGTCTCTGAATGCCCGGCCACGGGCAACCCGTCCGGCGAATAAACCATGAAATAGAATACCATGATAGAACTGGCCTCCGTAATGCCCAACTCGGCTGCACGAGCCAAGAACTCGTCCTGAAACTTCTGGTAGCGACTGAAGCCGTGAACCAAGTCCCGCAGCGGCTTGGGTGATAACTCGACATGAGTCTCCGGAAGCTGCCTGTCATTGAGTCGAAAGCGATATTCCTCGCTGAAGCGTCCGCTGAATAGATAATCGTCCAACTGCTCGTTCGTGGTGTGATGGCCAAGCCAGATAGCGACGTATGGCCCAGCAGCGAACTTGTCCTGGTCAACCATCTTCTTCTGAAATAGGTGTTGAAGCATGTGGTGACGCGGTGATGCCTAACAGGTGGCTAAGCCGAAGTGGATAGAACTCCGGTTCTGCCTATTCCCTTGAGGTTTCATGGCGGTAGATTGGCCGTTTGGGTTGGCTTGTCAAGGTATCGCCCATGTTTGGTGGCGGTTTTCGCGCTGCGAAAAGCCCGTCGCCGAGCGCAGCGTCAGGCGACGGAATTGTTCAAGCGTTTAGAAATTTTCACACCTCAAGGTGCCTGCTTCACAGGCAAAATTTGTCGCAGCGCGACAAACTCCACCATCACGGGAACAACACGCGATAAAACTGAAACGGCGCGGCCTTGTTCGTCTCGTTGAACTGGATCAATCCGTTCGTGCCGATGACGTTCGTGAGCAGCGGCACCCACGCGTTGGGCACCGCGAGGTTGGTGGTGCGTTGCACGATGTAGCTGTTGCTCGCCGCGCCGCCGCCAGCGATGAGGGCGAAGCCGCCCGCCGAATTGCTCAACACCAGCGACGGCACCGGCACGACGTTCAGCAACGCCGCGCCGCTCGTCACGCTGCCGCCGAGGTTGGTGACGATGACGGAATAATTTCCCGTGTGGTTCGTCGCCGCCGGGGTGAAGTTGAGCGCGTTCGTCTGCGCGCCGGAAACTGCGCCGCCGTTCGCGACGGGCGCGCCGCCTTTCAACCACTGGAAATTGAGCGGCGCGTTGCCGGTGACGGTGACGCTGAACCCGGCGTTCTTGCCGACGAAAACATTTGTGGCGACCGGCGGCACGGTGATGATCGGCGGCGGCGTGCTGACAATGACCGGCGTGAGGTTGCCGGAAAATTCTAGTTCATACGGCGAGACACTGGTGCTGCGTTGGAAAATATACCAGTTCGCGGTCGAGGAACTTGCGCCATAAACCACGAGCCGGAAGGTGACATTCGTGCCGGGCGGAACATTTTGCAGCGCGGCCACGGCGGACAAATCAATCGGCGTCAACGCCACGCCGCCGCTGGCGGTGGAAGCGAAGGCGAGGTTGGTCACGTCAATGAACGTCGCGCCATCCAGCGCATACTGGAGCTGGCCGTTGTTCGCCGCCGTGGCGCCGCTGCGGCGATAATCGAAGCGGCTGATGTTCGTGACGGACAGCGCGTAACCGGCGTTCGCACGAATCTGGAAGGTGACGAAATCATTCGCCGTGATGGCCGCCGCCGCGGAGGCGGAGTTCAATCCGTTGCCGCCCCAGCCGCCGCCCGCAGCGGAACCGCTCAACGTGAAACCGCTGCCGCGCGTGAGGCCGGTGGTCACGATAACATTGGTGGCGTTGGTGGTCGCGGCCATGGGCGATACGCCGTAACTGCTCAAGCCATTCATGTCCCAGCCGACGAGCACGCCGCTGAACGCGACAGGATTCACCACCGTCAACAATGCCGGGCTGCTCGTCACGCTGCCGTAGCTGTTCGTCACGACCACGTCGTAATAACCGGCGTCGCCCGCCGTCACGGCGGCGAGCGGATAATTCGTGGCGTTCGCACCGGCGAGACTGTTGCTGTTACGACGCCACTGATACGCGAGCGTCGGCACGCCGATGGCTGTCGCCGTGAAGTTCGCGGACAATCCAACCTGCACGGTGGCGTTGCTCGGCGACTGTGTGATGACCGGCGCGAGAATCACCGTGAGCGTGGCCAGCGAACTCGTCGTCGCGCCGACGTTGTTGCTGACGACGACAAAATAATTTCCGGCGTTCGTCGCGGCCACGGCGGCGATGAAATAATTCGTGGCCGTGGCGCCGCTGATGGCGTTGGAATTAAAATACCATTGATACGCCAGCGAACCGGTTCCCGTCGCCGTGACGGAGAAGTTTGCCGGTGAACCGCCGACGACATTTTGACTTTGGGGTGGCGATTGGATCGTCGGAGTCGCCGGCCCAGTGCAACACACCGAGCCGATGATGCTGACGGAATCCACCCACCAGCCCGCCTTGTTCACGCTGCTATCCGACGCGCAACG